>JBBSCV010000236.1:0-6660 GCA_038249925.1 Burkholderiales bacterium | reverse complement strand
CGCTGGGGCCAACGCCACCGCTACATGGTGGTGCTGGACGCCGACAGCGTGATGAGCGGCGAGGCCGTGCTCGGCCTCGTGCGGCTGATGGAAGCCACGCCGCAGGCCGGCATCATTCAATCGGCCCCCATCACCTGCGGGCTGGACACCTTGCACGCCCGCACCCAGCAGTTCGCCGGGCGCGTGACGGGCCGCCTCTTCGGCGCCGGCATGCAGTACTGGCAGCTGGGTGAATCGCACTACTGGGGCCACAACGCCATCATCCGCGTGGCGCCTTTCATGGCCCATTGCGCGCTGGCGCCGCTGCAAGGCCGCGGCGGCCTCTCGGGCCACATCCTCAGCCACGACTTCGTCGAAGCCGCGCTGATGCGCCGCGCCGGCTGGCAGACCTGGCTGGTGCCTGACCTGCCCGGCAGCTGGGAACAACAGCCCCCGCACCTGCTGGCCGAACTGCAGCGCGACCGCCGCTGGTGCCAGGGCAACCTGCAGAACGCGCGGCTGATGGCCGAGCCCGGCCTGCACGGCGTGCACCGCGCGATGTTTTTCACCGGCGCCATGGCCTACCTGTCTGCACCACTGTGGCTGGGCTTCGTGGTGGTGGGCCTGGTGCTGTGGCTGACCGAAGGCCACAGCCTCATCAGCGCCGCACAGGTGCTGAACGGCGGCCCGCTGGCCGCGCTGTGGGCGGCCACGCTGGCGCTGCTGATGCTGCCGCGCGCGCTGGGCGTGGCCTTGGTGCTGCGCGAAGGGCAGCAAGCCCAGTACGGCGGCACGGCGGCCCTGCTGGGCAGTGCGCTGCTGGAAGCCTTGATGTCGGCACTGCAGGCGCCGGTGCGCATGGCCGCGCACACCGTCTTCGTGGTGGGCGCGCTCACCGGGCTGCAGCTGAAGTGGAAGTCACCTCCGCGCGAAGCAGAGCGCCTGCGCTGGCGCGATGCCGCCCCGGCGCTGCTGCCACTGTCGCTGCTGGCCGGCGCGGCGCTGGCCGTGGCTGTCGTGTTCGGCAGTCACCACAACGGCGACGCCGATGCAGGTGCCTTGCTGTGGCTGCTGCCGGTGGCGCTGCCGCTGCTGGCCGCCTGGCCGGTGGCGGTGTGGGCCGGGCGTCCGTCGCTGGGGCGTGCGCTGCGCCGTGCCGGCCTGCTGCTGACGCCAGAAGAAGTGTTGCCGGCGCCGGCGCTGCAGCGAGCCTGGGCCAACGCCTGGGCCCGCGCCGCGCCGGGCAACCAGCCTTACTTCAAGCCCGTGCAGTTGGCGTAGAAGGTGACGGGTGCAGGCCAGTCGCTGAAGATGCCCAGCACGCCCACATCCTGCGCCAGCACGTCGATGACGCGGTAGAGGTCGCCCTCACGCTTGATCGCGCTGTCGAAGGTCTGGAAGTAGAAGCCGTTGTTGCCGTCGGCCAGGACGCCCGAGCGCTCGAGCGTCCAGGTGATGATGTCCAGGCCGGCGGCCTTGGCATCGAGCGCGGCCTGTGAAGCGCGCAGGTTGCCGCTGCTGTCGGCGCTGATCAGCGCAAACGTCGGCGGCGCCCAGATGCGGATGCCCTGCTGGCGGTAGCCCTGCAGCGTGGCTGCGTCCGGCAATTGGGCCACGGTGTTGGCGTCGTCCAGGTACACCGCCTGGCGGCCGAAGCTGGGTTCGTTGTTCACCCAGTACAGCACGTCGTTGATGTTGAACGACTGCACCCAGACATTGCGTGCCGGCACACGTGCCTGCTTGTATTCGTCGACCATCTTCTGCGCGTAGGCCTGCTGCGTGAACCCGTTGAAGGGCATGGTCACGCTGGGGCTCTTCAGCTCGGGCGTCATCTTCACGCCCAGGCGCTTGAAGAGTTCGATGCTTTCCTTGTGCGTGAGCAGCGTGCCGCTGGTGGGGCCGCTGTAGAGGTCGGTTCGCCAGTTCGCGGTGCCGGCCAGGTACTCGGCCAACGTGCGTGCGTTCGGGTTGGCGGCGTCCATCTTGCCGCGCAGGGTCTTGAACTCGGCCAGCGTGATTTCGCTGGTGCGGCACTCGGCACTGGCTGCCGTCAGGCGGTTGCCATTGGCATCGAAAGTGGCCGGTGTGAAAGGCCGGATGCAGGTCGAGGCCAGCGGCGTGGCCAGGATGTTGGTGGAGGTGTGCAGGTCGTTCTGCGCATGGCGGCAAACGAGTTGCTGGTCCTTGGTGAAGGTGACATCGCATTCCATGATGCCGGCGCCCATCACTGCGGCGGCTTCGTAGCTTTCCTTCGTGTGCTCGGGAAACTGCAGCGGCGCGCCGCGGTGGCCGATGGAGAAGTCTGCGCTTTCGTAGCTGCGGCGCTTGCCGGCGCAAGCCTGCAGCTTTTGCTGCAGCGCGCTCGGGGCCATGTCGTTGACGAGGAAGAACGGGCGCGGCCCCAGTTGCACGCTGGCGGGGCCCTTGCCCTCGGGCCCGCTGAACGGGCCTTCGCTGTTGCTGTTGCTGCTGTTGCTGTTGCTGTCGCTGGTGCTGGCGCAGGCCAGCGTGGACAGAGCGGCGATGGTGACGATGGCTAACGTCTGAAATGTGCGGATCGGCTTCATGACTTCTCCTCGGGCTGGTGGGCTCGGGCCCTGCACACCTGCAGGCCCGGTGCCGACGCTAGGCCCGCGTCATGACGTGGCGATGACCACCGCACACGGAGCCAACCCGTGCTTCATCAACCCGCGGCCAAGGCCCGCACGGCACGCTGCACGCCGCCCGCGCCCACGGGCACCCCCATGCTGATGAGCGCCGCTTCGATGCCGCCCAGTGCGCCCAGGATCATGGCCGCGTTGCAGTCACCCAGATGGCCGATGCGAAAAGCACGGGCCTGCAGCGGGCCCAGGCCGCCCGCCACTGCGACCTGGAACCGCTCGCGCGCCAGCGTGCGCAGCGCCAGCGCGTCGACAGGCTCGGCCAGCGTCACGGTGGTCACGCTCACCGAGCGCGTGGCGGGGTCGCGCGCAAAGAAGTCAACGGCCCCGCCTTCGCGCCAGCCCTCCACCGCGGCGTGCACGGCGCTGGCCAGCAAGGCGTGGCGCGCCTGCACGGCGTCCAGCCCTTCGTTGAAGATGAGATCGAGCGCCGCCTGCATGCCGAACAGCAGGTTCAGCGGCGGCGTGCCGCAGTACTTGCGGTAGCTGGCGCTGTGGCGGCGGTGCACCCAGTCCCAATAGAAGCGCGGCGCGGGGTTGGCCTCGGCGCGCGCGAAAGCGCGCTTGTTCACGGCCACGAAGCCAGCCCCCGGCGGGCACATCAGGCCTTTTTGCGATGCGCCCAAAGCCACGTCCACACCCAGCGCGTCCATCGCAAAAGGCTCGGCACCCAGCGAGGCCACCACGTCGGCCACCAGCAGCGCCGGGTGGCCTGCGGCGTCGATGGCGCGCTTCACGGCGGCCAGGTTGCAGGTGACGCTGCTGCTGGTGTCGGTGTGCACTGCAAGCACGGCCTGGATGAGGTGATCCCGGTCTTCACGCAGCGCCTGCTCCACGGCGGCGGCGTCCAGGGGCCCACCCTCCTGCACGGGCGTGCGCACGACGCGCCGGCCCAGGGCCTCGGTCTGCACCGCCCAGCCCTCGCTGAAGACGCCAGTGCCGGGCACCAGCACGCTGGCGCCGACATCGGCCACGTTTTCCACCACGGCCTCCCACACGCCGTGGCCGTTCGATGCATAGATAAAGACATCGCCCGTGGTCGCCATCAGCCTTTGCAGGCCCTCTTCACAGGCGGTGATGCAGTCGTCGACGCGCGGGTCGGCCAGGTCCATGGGTTGCACGCCCATGGCTTGCAGCACGGCCTCGGGCAGCGGCGTGGGGCCGGGTGAAAGCAGAAAACGGCGGCCTGGAATGCGGGTGCTGGATGTCATGCAGCAATGCTAAGCGCCGCCCCTGGCAACGATCACTGTTTCCAGTCGGGCGGGCGCTTTTCGATGAAGGCCTGCACACCTTCCAGCGCGCTGGCGTCCATCATGTTGCAGGCCATCGTGCGCGCCGCGTCGTCGTACGCGGCTGCGATGCCGCCTTCGAGCTGGCGGTAGAACAGCGCCTTGCCCATGGCCAGCGCCACGCGCGGCTTGGCGGCGATGCGGGCAACGAGTTTTTCCACCTCGGTGTCGAGATCGGCGGCGTCCACGACGCGGTTCAACAAGCCCTTTTCACGTGCCTCGTCGGCGCTGATGAAGTCGCCCGTCACCAGCATCTCGAAGGCCGCCTTGCGCGTGAGGTTGCGCGACAACGCCACGCTGGGCGTGCTGCAGAACAGACCCAGGTTCACGCCGCTGACGGCGAACTTGGCGTCGCGGCTGGCCACGGCCAGGTCGCACATGGCCACCAGCTGGCAGCCCGCTGCGGTGGCAATGCCCTGCACACGCGCCACCACGGGCACCGGCAGCTGCTGAATGCTCATCATCACGCGGCCGCACAGCGTGAAGAGGCGTTCGTAGTAGGGCAGCGAAGGCTCGGCGCGCATCTCTTTGAGGTCATGCCCGGCGCAGAAAGCCTTGCCCGCCGCGGCGATGACGACCACGCGTGCCGTGTCGTCGGCGGCCACTCGCTGGAGTGCAGCGTGCAGCGCTTCCAGCAAGCCTTCGCTCAAGGCATTGAAGGCTTGCGGCCGGTTCAACGTGAGCGTGACCACGCCGCGCTCATCCTTCCTTTGCAAGACCAGCGGCTCTCTGTCCATGCTTCTTTCTCCTGTCATTCGAAGGCCGACGAAGACTTGGCGCGCTCGCGCAGCTGGAACTTCTGTATCTTGCCGGTGCTTGTTTTCGGAATCGGCTCGAAGCGTATGTCGCGCGGCAGCTTGTAGCCGGCCAGCAAGCCTTTGCAATGGGCCACCAGTTCAGCTGCGGTGACCGCGCTGCCGGGCTTGGTCTCGACATAGGCCACCGGCGTTTCGCCCCATTTGGCATCAGGCCGCGCCACCACGGCGCAGGCCAGCACGGCGGGGTGGCGGTACAGCGCGTCTTCCACCTCCAGCGAAGAGATGTTCTCGCCGCCGCTGATGATGATGTCCTTGCTGCGGTCCTTGATCTTGACGTAACGGTCGGGCTCCATCACGGCCAGGTCGCCGGTGTGGAACCAGCCGCCTTCGAAAGCCTTCGCCGTGGCCGACGGGTTCTTCAGGTAGCCCTTCATCACGATGTTGCCGCGGAACATGATCTCGCCCATGGTCTGGCCGTCGGCGGGTGTTTCTGCCATGGTCTCGGGGTCCATCACCGTCATGCCTTCCTGCAGCGCGTAGCGCACACCCTGGCGGCCGTTCAGCCGCGTCTGTTCAGACAGGCTCTCGAGCGCCCAGCTGTCGCGCCGCACGGCCACGCTGGCGGGGCCGTAGACCTCGGTCAGGCCGTAGACATGCGTGATGTCGAAGCCGATCTGTGCCATGCCTTCGATCATCGCCGCCGGTGGCGCAGCACCGGCCACCATGCCGCGCACCTTCTGCGTGATGCCGGCGCGCAAGGCCGCGTCTGCATGAATGATGAGGTTGTGCACGATGGGCGCAGCGCAGTAGTGGTTCACACCGTGCTCGCGCATGGCTTGCAGAATAGCGCCGGCCTCCACGCGCCGCAGGCAGACATGCGTGCCGCCGAGCATGGCCACCGTCCACGGAAAGCACCAGCCGTTGCAGTGGAACATCGGCAGCGTCCACAGATACACGGGGAAGTGGGGCAGCGTCCAGGTGGCGGCGTTGCACACCGCATTGAGATAGGCGCCGCGGTGGTGGGTGACCACGCCCTTGGGGTCGCCGGTGGTGCCGCTGGTGTAGCTCACGGCGATGGCGTCCCACTCGTCGGCGGGGCCGCCCAGTTGCGCCAGCGGGGTGTGCGCAGCCAACAACGCTTCGTACTCATGGGTGCCGAGCAGTTCGCCGTCGCCGGTGTATTCGCTGTCGGCGACGTCGATGACGACGGGCCGGCGGCCGTGCTCGTCGGCCAGGATGCGCAAGGCCTCCTTCATCAGCGGCGCGAACTCGCGGTCGGTGATGAGCACGGCCGCTTCGCAGTGGTTCATCTGCCAGGCCAAGAGCGGCGCATCCAGCCGCGTGTTCAGCGTGTTCAGCACCGCGTTCAGCGCCGGCACCGCGTAATGCACCTCCACCATCTCGGGCGTGTTCGGCAGCATCACGCTGACGGTGTGCAAACGCCCCACGCCCAGGGCGCGCAGCGCCGCGGCAAGCCGCGCGCTGCGCTCACGCGTCTGCGCCCAGGAGTAGCGACGCGCGCCGTGCACCACAGCCGGCAGGTCGCAGAAGACCTCGGCGCTGCGCTCGACGAAGCTCACCGGCGACAGCGCGGTCAAATTGGCGGGCTGGGGCGCCAGATCTTGCTCGTAGATGCTCATCGGAGGCCCTTCGCTGGAACTGCTGAGCATGGTACGCCTCGTGTCCAGCGCTGCAGGCTCACACCGCTCACACCGCGGTGCAGGTCTCAGGCATTGATGCACCTCAAGGCTGCACCCGGAGCCTGGCACCAAGATAGGCGGTCTTCTTGGTCATCAGGAGACGACGATGACCGAGACCGCACTGCGGAGAGAAGCTGAATGGCGGACAGGAAGACCGACGGCATCGATCCGATCTGGCATGCCTTGCCGGCAGCGCAGCTGCTGCGGCACTTCGAGCTCGATCCGCAGCGCGGCCTGCCAGCCGCCGAGGTGCAGCGAGCACAGGCGCGGCATG
>JBBSCV010000235.1:0-6693 GCA_038249925.1 Burkholderiales bacterium | reverse complement strand
GGCGCATGGTGTGCATGCCGTGCAGCTGGAAATGTGCTGGCGCGCCTACATGGACGAAAGCCCGGCGGCCTGGAACGACAGCCGCGCCGCCGCCGTGCGCCCCTTGTTGCAGCGCCTGGTGCAGACCTTGATCGACTGGCGTCCGTGAACCCGGCGCCTGCCTTCTGGGCCCCGTGGGCCTGGCTGCACGGCGCCTGGGCGCCCGATGTGCTGCTGCGTGCAGACAGTCAGGGCTTGTGGTCCGAGGTGTCTGCCGGCACACCGGCACCTGCCCATGCCGAATACCTGCCCGGCCCGGTGCTGCCAGCCCTGGTGAACGCTCACAGCCACGCCTTCCAGCGCGCCTTTGTCGGCCTGGCCGAACGCCGCGAGACGGCACACGACGACTTCTGGAGCTGGCGCGACCGCATGTACGGCGTGGCGCTGCGCATCACGCCCGAGCAGTTGCGCGTGGTCGCCGAGCATCTGTATGCCGAACTGCTGGCAGGCGGCTACACGCACACCTGCGAATTCCACTACCTGCACCACGCAGCCGACGGCAGGCCCCACGACCCGCACGGCGCCGACCCCCTGGCCATGAGCCACGCGCTGGCAGAAGCCGCCACCGCCACCGGCATGCGCCTGACGCTGCTGCCGGTGCTGTACGAACGCGCCGGCTTCACGCAGCCCGCGCTGCGCGAAGACCAGCGCCGCTTCGCCACCACGGTCGACAGCGTGCTGAAGCTGCGCGACGCCATCCGCGGCTGGCGCTTGCCGCAGGTGGATGCCGGCGTGGCCGTGCACTCGCTGCGCGCCGTGCGACCGGCGTCGCTGCACGGCTTGATGCAGGCACTGCAGGGCGACGCGGCACCCATCCACATCCACGTCGCCGAACAAACGGCGGAGGTCGACGAGTGCATCGCTGCCACCGGTGCGCGCCCCATCGAGTGGCTGTGCCGCGAAGGCCTGCTGGACGCGCGGTGGCAGCTCGTGCATGCCACGCACGCGACGCCGGCCGAGATCAACGCCGTGGCACAAAGCGGCGCCGGCGTCGTGCTCTGTCCCGGCACCGAAGCCAACCTGGGCGACGGCATGGCCGACCTGCCCGGCTGGCTGGCGGCGGGCGTGCCCTTGAGCCTGGGCTCGGACAGCCAGGTCACGCGCGCCTGGCCCGAAGAGCTGCGCTGGCTCGAGTACGGCCAGCGCTTGCAGCGTCGTCAGCGCAACGTGGCAGCGCACCCGGGCCTGCAGCCGTCCACTGCCGCGCGCCTGTTCGAAGCCGTGCTGCAAGGCGGTGCTGCTGCCGCCGCGCAGCCGTCCTGCAGCCTGCGCGTGGGGGCGCCGGCCGACCTGCTGTTGCTGAACGCGCAAGACGCCGCGCTGCGCGGCTTGCCGCTGTCGCACCTGCTGGACGGCGTGGTCTTCGCGGCGCCGCAGCGGCCGTTCCTGCGTACGCTGGTGGCCGGGCGCTGGGTGCCGCAACGCGACGCGGCCGCCGGGGCCGCTTTCGAACGCGTGCTGCGCAGCCTTTGGCCGCGCTGAAAGACGTGAAGCTGCCACACAAGCCGCGGCCGCCCGGGGCCAGCCGCTCGGGTACATTGCCGACGTGACCCTGCCAGCCGCATCCAGCAGCCCCACAGACGACGCCGAGGCGGAACGGCTGGCCAGTCTGCAGCGTTACCGCCTGCTGACTGCCGAGCCCGACAGCGAGCTCGACGACCTCGCGGCCCTGGCTGCAGCGGTTTGTGACACAGCCATCGCATGCATCAGTTGGGTCGACGGTGACCGCCTGTGGTTGCAGTCACGCGTCGGGCTCGACCTCGAGCATTCGCCCCGTGCCGCCGCGTTCTGTGACCAAGCCATCCGCCGGCCGGATGATCTGCTCGTCGTGCAAGACGCTCACGCCGTGCCACAGTTCGCCGACAACCCCCTCGTCACGAGCGCGCCATTCGTCCGTTTTTACGCCGGTGCGCCTGTGGTCACACCCGATGGCCACGCGCTGGGCACGCTGGCAGTGCTGGACCGCGAGCCACGCGATCTGGGCCCGGCGCAGCGGCGCGCGCTCGTCACGCTGGCGCGTCAGGTGATGACGCAGCTGGAGCTGCGCCGCCAGACGCGTGAACTGAGGGCAACGCTGACGCAGCACGGTGCGGACTTCGATGCCATGCGCGCGCTGCAAGACGCGGTGGCCGAGCGCGAACAGCGCCTGGCGCGCGTCACCGCGCAGGTTCCCGGGGTCGTCTACCAGTTCTGCCAGCGGCCCGACGGCACTTTCTACTTCGGCTATGCCAGCCAAGGCCTGCGCGACATCTACCGCCTGGAGCCAGAAGACGTGCGCGAAGATGCCGCACCGGTGATGGCCATCATCCATCCGGACGACCAGCTGCGCGTGGCGGCCAGCGTCCAGGACTCGGCCGACGCATTGAGCGTCTGGGACTGCGAGTACCGCGTGCGCTTCGGCACCGAAGTGCGGTGGCTGCACGGCCGCTCGATGCCCGAACGCCTGCCCGACGGCAGCACGCACTGGCACGGGCTCATCAACGACGTCACCGAACGCAAGGCTGCCGAGCAGGTGCAGCGCGAACGCGAGACCGTGCTGCTGCAGGCGCAGCGCCTGGCCAAGCTGGGCAGCTGGCGCTGGCGCAGCGCCACACGGCGCAGCGAATGGTCCGAAGAAACCTGTCGGCTGTTCGGCATCGACCCCGCGCAGCCTTTCATCGCCGACGAAGATTTCATGAGCTTCGTTCACCCCGACGACCGCGAGCGCGTGATGGCCCAGCACCAGGAGGCGCTGGCGGGCCTGCAGCCTTACGACGTCGTGTACCGCGTGCTGACACCCGCCGGGCAGGTGCACACGCTGCATGCGCGTGCCGAACTGGTTCACCAGGGCGTGCACGAGAGCGGGCACGCAGGCGAGCATGCAGGCGAGCACGAAGGCGAGCCTGACGAGCCTGACGAGCGGATGATGGTGGGCACGCTGCTCGACGTCACCGAACGCGTGGCCGCAGAGGCCGAGATCACACGGCATCGCGACCATCTGGAAAGACTCGTCGAAGAACGCACGCACGAGCTCATCGCGGCGCGCGACGCAGCCGAACAGGCCAACCGCGCCAAGGGCGAATTTTTGAGCAGCATGAGCCACGAGTTGCGCACGCCGATGAACGCCATCCTCGGCTTTTCGCAGCTGCTGCAGCTCAACCGCACGCTCGACACGCGCAGCGCCGGTTATGTGCACGAGATCTTGCGCGCGGGGCACCACCTGCTGGAATTGATCAACGAGGTGCTCGACCTCGCGCGCATCGAATCGGGCCGGCTGAGCCTGTCGCCGGAGCCATTGCCGCTGGACGACCTGGTGCGCGAGGCGCAGACGCTGGTGCAGCCGCTGGCGCAGCAGCGCGAGGTGACGCTGCACGTGGCGGCGCTGCAAGGCATGGTGGTGCGGGCCGACAGGCTGCGGCTGAAGCAGGTGCTGCTGAACCTGCTGAGCAACGCGGTGAAATACAACCGGCCCGGCGGCACCGTGCAGGTGGAAGCGCTGCTGCAGGACATGTTCACGGTGCGCATTCGCGTGCGCGACACCGGCATCGGCATCGCCGCCGAAAACCTGCCGCAGCTCTTTCAGCCCTTCAGCCGCGTCAGCGGCACCACGGCCGAAGGCACGGGCATCGGGCTGAGCATCAGCCAGCGCCTGGTGCTGATGATGGGCGGCCGCATCGGCGTCGACAGCAAGCCGGGTGTGGGCAGCGAGTTCTGGGTCGAACTGCCCAGCGACCGCCTGGCCGACCCGCCGCCACCGCGCAACACCCGGGACAAGCCCGAGGCTGCCCCGGCGCCGCAGCCTGGCCGCCACGCACGGGTGCTGTATGTCGAAGACAACCCGGCCAACCTGAAACTGGTGGAGCAGATCGTGCAGCGCCATGCCAACGTGGAACTGCTGATGGCGCCTTCGGGCAGCCTGGGCCTGGACCTCGCACGTTCACACCGGCCCGACCTGCTGCTGCTGGACATCCACCTGCCCGACATCGACGGTTTCCAGGTGCTGGAGCAACTGCGCGCCGATGCCCAGACGCGCCTGATTCCGGTGGTGGCCGTCACCGCGCAGGCCATGCCCGAAGACGTGAAGCGCGTGATGGCCGCAGGCTTCGACGGCTACCTGGCCAAGCCGCTGGATCTGGCCAGCTTCGACGCGCTGCTGCAGCGCATGCTGCAGGCCACGCCCGACGCCAGTTGAAAGCTTTGAGCGGCGTGCACACCCGGGCAAGGTCCTGAAGCTTGTGGGGTGGCGTCCGAGTATGTATGATTCATGCATACTCTTTTTTGCACACCAACCACCCGGGAGCGCCATGGAAGCCACTGTTGCCGAACGCGGGCAGATCACCCTTCCCAAGGCCGTGCGCGATGCGCTGGGCCTGACCAAGGGCACGCAGCTGAAGGTAGAACTGGACGGCAGCCGCATCATCCTGCGCAAGAACGTCGACGACGCCATCTCGCGGCTGCGCGGCCGCTTCAAGCTCGACGGGTTTGCCAATACCGACGAGGCCATGCGCGCCATTCGCGGTCGCGCGCCTGGTGACCCGTATCTGCCACCCGAGGAAGAACCCGCTTGATCGCTGTCGACTCATCGACGCTGATCGAGTTGCTGGGCGACGGCCCGCGCACGCCGGCTTCGGCCGACGCGTTGCGCGACGCGCTGCATGCCGGCCCGGTGGTGCTGTGCGACGTGGTGCTGGCCGAGGTCTGCACGGCGCTGAAACACGGCAGCGACGTGCTGCAGTTTCTGGAGGATGCCGGGCTCGTTTACCTGCCCATCGAAGCCAAGGCCGCGCTGCGCGCAGGCGAAATGCAAAGGCGCTACCGCCAGCGCGGCGGCCGCCGTGAACGCACGATTCCCGACTTCCTGGTCGGCGCACATGCCCTGCTGCAGTGCGACGGCCTCATCACCTTCGACGCGGGCTTCTTCCGCGACTATTTCAAGGGCCTGAAGGTCATCGTTCCGACCTCTTGAGCGACCTTCACCCGCACACTCGAACCCGCTTTTCAAGGAGCAAACCATGCTGCAAGCCTATCGCCAACATGTCGCCGAACGCGCCGCGCTCGGCATTCCGCCATTGGCGCTGGACGCCAAACAGGTGGCTGCGCTGATCGAGCTGATCAAGGCGGGCCCTTCCAAAGACACAGCGGTAGAAGACGCCTTCCTGCTGGACCTGCTGACGCACCGCGTGCCACCGGGCGTGGACGACGCCGCCATGGTCAAGGCCAGCTTCCTGGCTGCGGTGGCGCATGGCGAACTGGCCGTGGCACTGATCAGCCGGGCCAAGGCCACCGAATTGCTGGGCACCATGGTGGGCGGCTACAACGTGCACCCGTTGATCGAGCTGCTGGACGACGCAGATGCGGGCGTGGCCGATGTCGCTGCGCAGGCGCTGAAGAAGACGCTGCTGATGTTCGACTTCTTCAACGACGTGGCCGTCAAGGCCAAGGCCGGCAATGCGAAGGCCCAGGAGGTGATGCAGAGCTGGGCCGATGCCGAGTGGTTCACCACGCGCCCCGAAGTGCCCAAGACCATCACCGTCACTGTCTTCAAGGTGCCCGGTGAAACCAACACCGACGACCTGAGCCCAGCGCCCGACGCCTGGAGCCGGCCCGACATTCCGCTGCACTACCTGGCGATGCTGAAGAACACGCGCGCTGGCGCGGCCTTCCAGCCCGAAGAAGACGGCAAGCGCGGGCCGATGCAGTTCATCGAAGACCTGAAGAAGAAGGGCCACCTCGTGGCCTATGTGGGCGACGTCGTGGGCACCGGCTCTTCGCGCAAGAGCGCCACCAACAGCGTCATCTGGGCCACCGGGCAGGACATTCCCTTTGTGCCGAACAAGCGCTTTGGCGGCGTCACGCTCGGCGGCAAGATCGCGCCGATCTTCTTCAACACGCAGGAAGACAGCGGCGCGCTGCCCATCGAGCTGGACGTGAACGGCCTGGAGATGGGTGATGTCATCGACATCCATCCCTATGCCGGCAAGATCACGAGAGACGGCGCACAGGGCTCCGAGCTGGTCACTGAATTCAAGCTGCGCAGCGACGTGCTGTTCGACGAAGTGCGTGCCGGCGGCCGCATCAACCTCATCATCGGCCGCAGCCTCACCGCCAAGGCGCGTGACTTCCTGGGCCTGCCCGCGTCCACCGTGTTCCGACTGCCCAGCGTGCCGGTCAGCACGAAGGCCGGCTTCACGCTGGCGCAGAAGATGGTGGGCCGCGCGGTGGGCCTGCCTGAGGGCCAAGGCGTGCGCCCGGGCACCTACTGCGAACCGCGCATGACGAGCGTCGGCAGCCAGGACACCACCGGCCCGATGACGCGCGACGAGCTGAAGGACCTGGCCTGCCTGGGCTTCAGCGCCGACCTCGTGATGCAGAGCTTCTGCCATACCGCGGCCTACCCGAAACCCGTGGACGTGAAGACGCACCGCGAGCTGCCCGCCTTCATGAGCAAGCGCGGCGGCATCAGCCTGAAGCCGGGCGACGGCATCATCCACAGCTGGCTGAACCGCATGCTGCTGCCCGACACCGTGGGCACCGGCGGCGACAGCCACACGCGTTTTCCGATTGGCATTTCCTTTCCGGCGGGTTCGGGTATGGTCGCTTTTGCTGCCGCTACCGGCGTCATGCCGCTGGACATGCCGGAATCGGTTCTGGTGCGCTACAAAGGCAAATTGCAGG
>JBBSCV010000234.1:0-6694 GCA_038249925.1 Burkholderiales bacterium | reverse complement strand
GTGCACGGGCGGCGGCGCCTGGGACAACGCGAAGAAGCTGATCGAAGAAGGCTTCACCGACAGCAACGGCGTGCTGCACAAGAAGGGCGGCGACGCGCACAAGGCGGCCGTTACCGGCGACACCGTGGGCGACCCCTACAAAGACACCGCCGGCCCGGCCGTGAACCCGCTGATCAAGATCATCAACATCGTGGCGCTGCTGATCGTGCCACTGCTGCCGATGACTGCTTCCACCAAGCCGGCTGCGCTTGAAACGCCAGCAGCCACGATGCTTGCGCCGATCAATCCGCCGAGCGCGGCCGCATCGCGCTAGCCGCGAAAAGGGAGTGCAGGGGCGCCGCAGCGCCCTTCCTCAGGCCCTGATGTCGAGCAAGGCCTCGGCCATGCGGTCGGCGGTCTTGAAGACCGCGAGGTTCGCAAGGAAGGCGTTGCGCGCCTGCAGCTGGCCAACAAGATCTGTCGCCAGCGCATGGCCGGGCTGCTCGGCGCGTGCGAGGCTGGTGGTGGTGCCACCGGCCGCGGTCTCCGTCTGCAGCACCTGTTCACGCCGAAAATCCCGCGTGCCCAGGTTGGCGATGTTGTGCCCGCTCGAGCGCAAAACCACCTGGGCGGCGTTCATGCCACTCAGGGCGATGGAGGCGGTGGAAGTCATGGCGTCTCGGATGGCAGTGATGTAGACAGAAGATAGCGCAGGCGCCGCAAAAAGGGGTTGCAGCATTTCACGCTGCCAGCGCCTCCCCGCAGGCCTACGATAGGCGCCATGAAACCGCAAGACCTGCCTGACCCCCTCATCCTGGCCTTCGACCGCCAGCGCACTGCCAATGCCGCCCAGCGCGACGTGCCCTGGGAGCAACGGGCGGGCCGCCTGCAGCGTTTGCAGCAGTTGTTGACGGAGCACGAAGCCGAGCTCACGCGCGCCATCGACACTGATTTCGGCGGCCGCCCGGCCACAGAAACCGCGTTGGCCGAAGTCTGGCCCAGCCTCGAAGAAACCAGGGGCGCGCTGCGCCACGGCAAGCGCTGGATGCAGCCACGCCGCGCTGGCGTGGCCAAGTGGTTCTTTCCTGCGCGTGCGCAGGTGGTGCCGCAGCCACTGGGCGTGGTCGGCGTCATCGTGCCCTGGAACTACCCGCTCTACCTGGCCATCGGCCCCATGGCCGCGGCGCTGGCCGCCGGCAACCGTGTGATGGTGAAGATGTCGGAGCTGACACCCAGCTTCTCGGCCTTGTTCCAGCATCTTTGCGAGCAGGTATTCGCGGCCGACGAGGTGTGCATCGTCAACGGCGGCCCCGACGTGGCCGCTGCCTTCAGCGCCCTGCCCTTCGACCACCTGCTCTTTACCGGCTCCACACCCGTCGGCCGCAAGGTGATGGCCGCGGCAGCCGCCAACCTCACCCCGGTGACGCTGGAACTGGGCGGCAAGTCGCCCGCCGTGGTCACGCCCGGCTACCCTTTGGCGCATGCGGTGCAGCGCGTTCTGGCCGGCAAGCTGATCAACGCTGGCCAGACCTGCATCGCACCCGACTACGTGCTGCTGCCGCGTGACCAACTGCAGGCCTTCGTCGATGCTGCGCGCACACAAGCCCGGCTTTGCCACCCCACGGGTCTGGCCGATACCGATTACTGCAGCATCGTCAACCCGCGTCACCATGCCCGCCTCGTGCAGGCGCTGGACGAAGCCACGGCACTCGGCACACGCGTCGAAACCCTCTTCGACGGCGCAGCGCGCGACGACGCGCGCCACCGCCTGGCCCCCACCGTGCTGCTGGACCCGCCGGCCGACTGCGAACTGATGCGCGAAGAGATCTTCGGCCCGCTGCTGCCGCTGGTGCCTTACGACAGGCTCGAGGACGCGATCAGTTTCATCAACGCCCGTCCGCACCCGCTGGCGCTGTACTGGTTCGACCATGACCGCACCCGTACCGACGCCTCTTTGCGCCAGATGCCCGCTGGCGGCGTGAGCGTGAACGACACGTTGCTGCACATCGCGCAGGACAGCCTGCCCTTCGGCGGCGTGGGCGCCTCGGGCATGGGCCACTATCACGGGCGCTGGGGCTTCGACACCTTCAGCAAGCTCAAGCCGGTGTTCTACCAGTCCCGCTTCAACGGCATGGCACTTTTCCTGCCACCGTACAGGCCGCTGATGAAGCGTCTGCTGGGGCTGATGAAGCGGTTCTGACGGGCTTGTAAGCCCGCGCAACCGGCGGCCCTGCAGCGGCCCGGGCCGAGCGCCGCCTCGTACACTCAACACCTTCATGCCCACGCCCCGCTGCGCCGGGGGCCGGGCCAGTACTGACACCCCGCTCCGACCTTGTCGTCCTCCATCGCTCCTGCCGGTTCGAGCTCTCATCCGCCCGCAGCAGCCTGGGTGCTGCAGACGGCCGGTCTGGCCGGGCAGCGCGGCAACCGGCCGCTCTTCGAGGGCCTGAACCTGCAACTGGCGCCTGGCAGCGTGACCTGGCTGCGCGGCCGCAACGGACGCGGCAAGACCACCTTGCTGCGCATGCTGGCGGGGTTGTCCACCCCCGTGGCCGGCAGCCTGCACATCGCCGGCCGCACGCTGCGCGAAGGCGGTGCGGGCTGGCGCCGGCAGTGGCTCTACATCGGGCATCAGAACGCGCTGAAGGACGACCTCAGCGCCAGCGAAGCGCTGCGTTTCCTGGCGCAACTGCACGGCCTGCCCGCAAGCGACGTCGAACTGGAAGCGGCGCTGCGCCGCCTGGGCATCTACAACCGGCGCCATGCCCCGGTGCGCACGCTCAGCCAGGGCCAGCGGCGGCGTGTCGCGTTGGCGCGGCTGGTGCTGCAGCGCGCCAGCCCGCTGTGGCTGCTGGATGAACCTTTCGACGCCCTGGACACCGAAGGCATCGTCGCGCTGAACGGCGTCATCAGCGAACACGCCGCTGCAGGCGGTTGCGTGCTGCTCACGAGCCACCAGCCGCTGAGCTTGAGTGCACCCGTGCCCACCGTGTTCGACCTGGAAGACCATGCCCCCCGATGAGCAGCGACCCCGAAAGCGAGCCGGGTTCGATGACGGCGGTGTTCGCTTGCGTGCTGGCACGCGACCTGAGGCTGGCTTCGCGGCGGCGCGTCGACGCTCTGCTGCCGCTGGCCTTCTTCATCGTCGCCATCAGCCTTTTTCCGCTGGGTGTCGGGCCCGAGCCCGGCATGCTTCGCGACATGGCGCCCGGTGTGGTGTGGGTGTGTGCGCTGCTGGCCAGCATGCTCTCGGTGGGTTCGCTCTTTGCCGGCGACCACGCCGACGGCTCGCTGGAGCAGATGCTGCTCGCCCCCACCTCGTCCATCGCGGTGGCGCTGGCCAAGTGCACCGCGCACTGGATGGTGACGGGCCTGCCGCTGATCGTGGCCACGCCGCTGGTGGGTCTGCTCTTCGGCATGTCGGGCCCCGCGCTCGCCACGCTGGTGGCCAGCCTGGCGCTGGGCACGCCCATCCTCAGCCTGCTGGGAGGGCTGGGTGCTGCGCTCACGCTGGGTCTGCGCAGCAGCGGCATGCTGCTCATCCTGATCGTGCTGCCGCTGGCCATTCCGGCCCTGATCTTCGGCGCGGGCGCCGTGGGCACGGTCGAAGCCGGCATGTCACCGCAGGGCCACTTTTCGCTGCTGGGCGCGCTGCTCATCGCCACCGCCATCGGTGCGCCGCTGGCCACGGCGGCGGCGCTGCGCATCTCTACCGAATGACAACGTTGCCCACCGAATGACATCCTTTCATGAGGACTGACGCTTGAACAAGGCCTCCGCCATCAGACCAGAATCACGTCTGCGTCTATTCAGCTTTGCTTCGCCTTCGCGCTTTTATACGCTCACCGGCTGGCTGGTGCCGCTGTGCTGGGTGGTCTTCGTCGGCTTCGCTGGCGTCGGCCTCTACATGGGCTTCTTCGTCGCCCCCACGGACGCCACGCAGGGCGAGGTCTACCGCATCATCTTCATCCACGTGCCGGCGGCCTGGATGTCGATGCTGCTCTACCTGGTGATGGCCTTCTGGGCCGGCATCGGCTGGGCCTTCAACGCGCGCATGGCCTCGGTGCTGGCACGCGCCATCGCACCCACCGGGGCGATGTTCGCCTTCCTGGCGTTGTGGACCGGCGCCTTCTGGGGCAAGCCCACCTGGGGCACCTACTGGGTGTGGGACGCGCGCCTGACGACCACACTGATCCTGCTCTTCCTCTACCTGGGCTACATCGCGCTGGTCAACGCCATCGACGACCAGCGGCGCGCCGACCAGGCAGGCGCCCTGCTGGCCCTCGTCGGCAGCGTCAACGTGCCCATCATCTACTTCAGTGTGAAGTGGTGGAACACGCTGCACCAGGGCGCCACCATCAGCGTGACCGCCGCGCCCAAGATGGCCGACACCATGCTGACAGCCATGCTGCTGATGACCGTGGCCTGCTGGGCCTATGCCTTTGCCGTGGTGTTCATGCGCGCCCGCGCCATGGCGCTGGAGCGCGATGCCCATGCAGGATGGGTGGCCGCCCTGGCGCGAGGGAGAATCGCGGGATGAGCTGGAACAGCGCTGCAGAGTTCTTCGCCATGGGCGGCCATGGCTTTTTTGTGTGGACTTCTTACGCCGCGTGCGCGGCCTGCATGCTGGCCGAGCCGCTGCTGGCCCGCCATCGTCACCGCCAGGCGCTGCGCACCGCTGCGCTGCAGTCCCAGGACACCGAGGAGAACGCATGAAACCCCGTTACAAGAAGCTGGCCGCCATCGGCGGCCTCGTGTGCGCAAGCGGCGCCATCGTGGCGCTGGTGCTCAACGCGTTCCAGAGCAATCTGGTCTTCTTCTATTCGCCCACGCAGGTGGCTGCCAACGAAGCCCCGGCGGCGCGCACCTTTCGCGTCGGCGGCCTCGTCGAAGAGGGCTCGGTGAAGTACGACGGCACGCGTGTGCAGTTCGTCATCACCGACACCGCGCAGACGGTGGCCGTGCGCTACACCGGCCTCCTGCCCGACCTCTTTCAAGAGGGCAAAGGCGTGGTCGCCCAGGGCCAGCTCAAGGAAGGCGTGTTCGAGGCCCGCGAAGTGCTTGCCAAGCACGACGAAAACTACATGCCGCCCGAAGCCGCCGAGGCGCTGAAGAACGCCCAGACCGGCAACCACAAGCAGATCACCCAGACTCTTTACAAGAGCGCTGATTCGAACGCCGCCAAGGCGCCGTATGCCAAGGAGGCAGCCCCATGATTCCGGAAATCGGCCACTTCGTGCTCTGGCTCGCGCTGGGCGTTTCGCTGGTCATCGGCATCGTGCCGCTTGTCGGCGCCCAGATCGGTCGGGTCAGCTGGATGGAACTGGCGCGGCCAGCCACCTACTGGCTCTTCTTGCTGACCCTGGTGCCCTTCCTGGCACTGGTGGCGGCATTCATCGGCCACGACTTCTCGGTGCTCTACGTTGCCGAGAATTCCAACAGCGCCTTGCCGGTGCATTTCCGTGTGGCTGCGGTGTGGGGCGGGCATGAAGGGTCGATGTTGCTTTGGCTGCTGATGCAGGCCGGCTGGATGTTGGCGGTGGCACTTTTCAGCGCGAAGTTGCCGCTGCCGGTGCTGGCCCGCATCCTGGCGGTGATGGGCTGGCTGACGGTGGGCTTCCTGCTCTTCACGCTGATCACCTCCAACCCCTTCGAGCGTCTGAGCCCGGTGCCTGTTGATGGCCGAGACCTGAACCCCCTGCTGCAAGACCCGGGGATGATCTTCCACCCGCCCATGCTCTACATGGGCTATGTGGGCTTCTCGGTGGCCTTCGCTTTCGCAGTGGCCGCGCTCATCGGCGGCACGCTCGACGCGCAGTGGGCACGCTGGACGCGCCCCTGGACCACCGCCGCGTGGATTTTCCTGACGCTCGGCATCGCGCTGGGCAGCTGGTGGGCGTACTACGAACTCGGCTGGGGCGGCTGGTGGTTCTGGGACCCGGTGGAAAACGCCAGCTTCATGCCCTGGCTGGTGGGCACGGCGCTCATTCACTCGCTGGCAGTGACCGAGAAACGCGGCGCCTTCAAGGCCTGGACCGTGTTGCTGGCCATCTCTGCCTTCTCGCTCAGCCTGCTCGGCACCTTCCTCGTGCGCTCTGGCGTGCTCTCGTCGGTGCATGCCTTCGCTACCGACCCCGAGCGCGGCTTTTTCATCCTCGTCTTCCTGGCAATAGTGGTCGGCGCCTCGCTGGCGCTGTACGCCTGGCGCGCGCCCAAGGTCGGCCTGGGCGGCCGCTTCGAGCCGGTTTCGCGCGAGGGTTTCCTGCTCGCCAACAACGTCTTGCTGGTGGTGGCCACGGCAGCGGTGCTGCTGGGCACGCTGTACCCCTTGCTGCTCGACGCCTTGGGCATGGGCAAGATTTCTGTCGGCCCGCCGTACTTCGACACCGTCTTCGTGCCCTTGATGGCGCCGTTGGTGTTCCTGATGGGCGTGGGCACGCTGGCGCGCTGGAAGAAAGCCGAGTTGCCCGACATCGCAAAACGCCTGCGCTGGGCCGCGGTGGTGGCCGTGGTGTGTGCCGTGGGCGCCGAACTGCTGGAAGGCCGCATCTCCTGGATGGGAGGCCTGGGCCTTCTGATGGGTTTCTGGGTCTTCGCCTCGGTGGCCACCGACCTGTGGGAACGCCTGCGCCCGGTCGGCGGCATGAAAACCTCGATTCGGCACCGTTTTGCGCTCGTGCCCCGCGCCACCAAGGGCATGATGCTGGCGCACCTG
>JBBSCV010000233.1:0-6755 GCA_038249925.1 Burkholderiales bacterium | reverse complement strand
GCCTGCTGCAGCGCATGGGCCGCATGCAACAGCTTGCCTTCCTCGAAGTAGTTGCCGATGAGCTGCAGGCCCACGGGCAAGCCGCTTTCGCCGAAGCCTGCAGGCACGCTCATGCCGGGCAGGCCGGCCAAGCTGCCGGGCAAAGTGAAGATGTCGGCCAGATAGGCTTTGACGGGGTCGTCGCCCTGCTCGCCGAGCTTCCAGGCCACGGTGGGTGCCACGGGCCCTGCAATCACGTCGCAGGCCTTGAAGCAGGCCTGGAAGTCGTCGGCAATCATGCGGCGCAGCTTTTGCGCCTGCAGGTAGTAGGCGTCGTAGTAGCCGTGGCTCAGCACATAGGTGCCGATCATGATGCGGCGCTTGACCTCGGCACCGAAGCCCTCGGCGCGGGTCTTCTTGTACATGTCGAGCAGGTCGCCATGCTGTTGCGCGCGATGGCCGAATTTCACGCCGTCGTAGCGCCCGAGGTTGCTGCTGGCTTCGGCAGGCGCAATGAGGTAGTACACGGGGATCGACAGCTCGGTGCGCGGCAGGCTCACGTCGACCAAGGTCGCGCCCAGCGTTTCCAGTTCAGCCAGCGCCTGGCGCACGGCGCCGCTCACGTCGGCGGCCAGCGCGGCGGTGAAAAATTCCCTCGGCAGACCGATGCGCAGGCCCTGCAGTGGCTTGGCGGCGGAGGCGCCTTCCCGTGGCGCGAGCATCTGCGCGTGAAAGTCTTGCGGCGGACGCTGGGCGCTGGTGGCATCGCGCTCGTCGAAGCCGCTCATCGCCGAAAGCAGCAACGCGCAGTCTTCGGCTGATCGCGCCATCGGCCCGGCCTGGTCCAGGCTGCTGGCGAAGGCCACCATGCCGTAGCGGCTGCACACGCCGTAGGTCGGCTTGATGCCGGTGATGCCGGTGAAGCTGGCGGGCTGGCGGATGGAGCCGCCGGTGTCGGTGCCGGTGGCCGCCGGCACCAGGCGCGCGGCCACGGCCGCGGCGCTGCCGCCCGAGCTGCCGCCCGGCACGCGCGCCGTGTTCCAGGGGTTCTTCACCACGCCGTAGGCCGAGTTTTCGTTGGCAGAGCCCATGGCGAATTCGTCGCAGTTGAGCTTGCCCAAGGTCACGGTGCCTGCAGCGGCCAAGCGCGCCACGATGGTGGCATCGAAGGGGCTGGCGTAGCCCTGCAGCATTTTGCTGCCGGCGGTGGTGGGCAGACCCGTGCGCGCGAAGTCGGTGACGAAAACGTCCTTGTGCGCCAGCGGCACGCCGGTCAGCGCGCCGGCCGTGCCTGCGGCGATGGCAGCGTCGGCCGCGCGCGCCTCGGAAAGCGCGCCCTCTGTGTGGGTCGCGAGAAAGGCGCCCAGCCCCGCGTGTCGGCTGATCCGTGCCTGCAAAGCCTGCGTCAGCTCGACGCTGGAGACCTGCCTGGCCGCCAGCGCGCGCGACAGCGCCGCCACGCCCAGGGTGTGCAGTGGCGTGTTCATTCGATCACCTTGGGCACGAGGAAGAGCCCGTCTTCCACCGCCGGCGCGCTGCGCTGGTTGGCCTCGCGCATGTCGGTTTCGGTGACGGTGTCTTCGCGCAGCCGCAATTCGACCGCCTGCACCGCCGACAGCGGCGTGTACAGCGGCTCGACCCCGCGCGTGTCCACCGCGCTCATCCGCTCGACGATGCCGAAGAAACCGTTGAGTTGCTCCAGCATCCGGGCCTGCTCGGCACTGGAGACTTCCAGCCGCGCCAGGTGGGCGATGCGGCTCACATCCTGCAGGGTCAGGGCCATCGTGTGGGGCGGGGTCGGAAGGTCGGGGAAGGCCCGTCCGTGGTGGCGCAGCTGCTGAAAAAAGCAGCGCCTCACCTCGAATGCGGGGGGTGTTTACGATATTATCTCCGGTTACCCGCACGGACTTGAGCCAGCGGCTGTGGCGGGTTACCGTGGCGGCCCGAAGTTTTCGAGTCTTGCGCCCCGAACACTTCCCAAACACCCCCGCGCCAGCGCCCGGCGGCCCTGCCGTCGCAACTGGTTGGACCCAAGGCCCAACCTCAGGTCTCCAAGCTCGGTCCACAGCTGTCTGCGAACGACGCCCTCCCGTCCCGCCCGCCGCCTGCCGCTCGCGCACCCGTATCACCTCACAGCCCATGTTCGCTGCATCCCTGCGCCGCTACTTCTCCACCGACCTCGCCATCGACCTCGGCACCGCCAACACGCTGATTTACGTGCGTGGCAAAGGCATCGTGCTGGATGAGCCCTCGGTCGTCGCCATCCGCCACGAGGGCGGCCCGCAAGGCAAGAAAACGATCCAGGCCGTCGGCAAGGAAGCCAAGGCCATGCTCGGCAAGGTGCCCGGCAACATCGAAGCCATACGGCCCATGAAAGACGGCGTCATTGCCGATTTCACGGTCACCGAGCAGATGCTCAAGCAGTTCATCAAGATGGTGCACCCGCGCGGGATCCTGCGGCCCAGCCCACGCATCATCATCTGCGTGCCCTGTGGCAGCACGCAAGTCGAGCGCCGCGCCATCCGCGAAAGTGCGCTCGGTGCCGGCGCCAGCGATGTCTATTTGATCGAAGAGCCCATGGCCGCTGCCATCGGCGCCGGCCTGCCCGTGTCCGAAGCCAGCGGCTCGATGGTCGTCGACATCGGCGGCGGCACCACCGAGGTGGGCGTCATCAGTCTCGGCGGCATGGTCTACAAGGGCAGCATCCGCGTGGGGGGCGACAAGTTCGATGAAAGCATCATCAACTACATCCGCCGCAACTACGGCATGTTGATCGGCGAGCCCACGGCCGAGGCCATCAAGAAGAACATCGGCAGCGCCTTCCCCGGCTCCGAAGTGAAGGAAATGGAAGTCAAGGGCCGCAACCTCAGCGAGGGCGTGCCGCGCAGTTTCACCATCAGCAGCAACGAGATTCTCGAAGCGCTGACCGACCCGCTGAACCAGATGGTGAGTGCGGTGAAGAATGCGCTGGAGCAGACGCCGCCAGAGCTGGGTGCCGACATCGCCGAGCGCGGCATGATGTTGACCGGCGGCGGCGCCTTGCTGCGCGACCTGGACCGCTTGCTGGCCGAAGAAACGGGCTTGCCGGTGCTGGTGGCCGAAGACCCGCTGACCTGCGTGGTGCGCGGTTGCGGCATGGCGCTGGAACGGATGGAGCGCATGGGCGGCTCCATCTTCACATCCGAATAAGCGCTCAACACCGTAAAGCTGGAGCGCCCCCCAATGCCGTTGGGAACGCTCGACCGCACGCCGCCACCGTTTTTCCGCCAGGGCCCCTCGGCACTGAGCAAACTCGTGTTTTTCTCCGCATTGGCCCTCTTCCTGATGGTCGCCGATGCCCGTTTCCAGCTCGTGCAGCCGCTGCGCGCCGGGCTGGCCGTGGTGCTGCTGCCTGCGCAGCGGCTCTTGGCGGTGCCGGTGGAAGTATGGCAGGGCGGCGAGGGCTATCTGCGCGGCCTGCGTGGCGCTCAGGCGGCCGAGCGCGAGATGCAGCTGCGCCTGGCCGCGCAAGCCGAGCGTGCACAACGCACCGAGCAGCTGGCGCAAGAAAACGACCGCCTGCGCGCCCTTCTGGAACTGCGCGCTGCCACCGCTGTGCGTTCGCGCCCGGCCGAGTTGCTGTACGAGGCCGCCGACCTGTATTCGCGCAAGGTCTTGATCGACCGCGGCCTGGTGCAGGGCGTGGTGCTCGGCTCGCCCGTCATCAACGAGGCCGGCGTGCTGGGCCAGGTGACGCGGATCTTCGCCCTCACTTCCGAGGTCACTTTGCTGGCCGACAAGGACGCCGCGATTCCGGTGCTGAACACGCGCACGCAGCAGCGCGGTGCCGCGTTCGGTGGCGGCCCGGCTGGCGGCATGGAGCTGCGCTACGCCTCGGCCAACGCAGACGTGAAGGCAGGCGACCTGCTGCACACCAGCGGCCTGGACGGCATCTACCCGCCGGGCCTGCTGGTGGCGCGTGTGGCCAGCGTCGAGCGGCGTGTCGAGTCGGGGTTCGCGCGCATCTTGCTGCAGCCCACGGCCCAGGCCGACGGGGTGCGCCACGTGCTGGTGCTGGAGCCGCTGCAGGCGCAGTTGCCGCCACGCCCAGAGCCCGAGCGCGACAAGGCCGAGGGAGCGGGCAAAGCCGAACGTCAGCTCAGCACGCCCAGGCGCGGGGCTTCGGCGCCATGACCACGCACGGGCTCGAGGTCGCGCCATGATCATGCCGCGCGGTTCAGACCAGCTGCTGTTGCCGGTCAACCCCTTCTTCATCGCTTTCACGCTGGCCCTGGCCTTCGGCATCAACCTGCTGCCGCTGGGCCGCGAGCCGGCCATGCCCGACTTGCTGGCGCTGGCGCTGGTGTTCTGGAACGTGCACCAGCCGCGCCGCGTGGGCGTGGGCATGGCGTTTGTCTTGGGCTTGCTGATGGACGCTCATCAGGGCGCGTTGCTCGGCCAGCATGCGCTGGCCTACACCCTGCTGAGCTTCGCCGGCGTCAGCATGCAGCGCCGCATGTTGTGGTTCGGCGTGGTCGAGCAGGCGCTGCAGATACTGCCGGTTTTCGTCGCGGTTCACCTCGTCTCGCTGGCCGTGCGGCTGCTGGCCGGCGGCATGTTCCCGGGCTGGAGCCTGCTGCTGGCGCCGGTGTTCGAGGCCTTGTTGTGGCCCATGGTCACCTTGCTCTTGCTGGCCCCTCAACGGCGCGCGCCCGACCCGGATCAGAATCGGCCGCTGTAATGACCATCCTGCGCGACGTTGAAAGCGAGATTGGCCTCTTCCGGGGCCGGCTGCTGGCTGCGGCAGTTTTCGTGCTGCTGGCGTTTGCACTGCTGGCTGCGCGGCTCGTGTACCTGCAGGTGATTCGCCACGATGAACTGGCCACGCAGGCCGAGGCCAACCGCATTGCTGTGGTGCCCATCGTGCCGAACCGCGGCCTCATCGTCGACCGCAACGGGGTCGTACTGGCCACCAACTACGCCGCCTACACGCTGGAGATAGCGCCCCATCGCGGCCGGCAGGCTGCCGCCGAGCTCGAGGCACTGATGGACGAGCTGGCGGAGGTGGTCACCATCGAGGCCAAGGACCGCCGCCGCTTCAAGCGGCTGCAGGAAGAGATGAAGGGCGCCGATTCGCTGCCCGTACGCACCAAGCTCAGCGACGAAGAGGTGTCACGATTCATGGCGCAGCGTTTCCGCTTCCCGGGGGTCGAGGTCAAAGCGCGGCTCTTCCGCAATTACCCGCTGGGCGAGACCGGCAGCCATGTGCTGGGGTACATCGGCCGCATCAACCAGGCCGAGAAGAAGGCCATGGAAGATTGGGACGAGCAAGAGCAGGGCAACTACAAAGGCACCGAATACATCGGCAAGCTGGGCCTGGAGCAAAGCTACGAAAAGTTGCTGCACGGCACTGCCGGTTTCGAGGAAGTGGAAACCAGCGCCAGTGGCCGCGCCGTGCGGCGCCTGAAGAGCCACCCTCCGACGCCGGGCGACAAGCTGGTGCTCAGCATCGACATCAAGCTGCAGGCGCTGGTGGAAGACCTGTTCGGCAACCGCCGCGGCGCGTTGGTGGCGCTGGACCCGCGCACCGGCGAAATCCTGGCCTTCGTCAGCAAGCCCACGTTCGACCCCAACCTCTTCGTCGACGGCATCGACTTCGACAGCTGGCGCGAACTGAACGAAAGCATCGACAAGCCGCTGTTGAACCGGGCCTTGCGCGGCACCTACCCGCCGGGCAGCACTTTCAAGCCTTTCATGGCCATGGCGGCGATGACCAGCGGCAAACGCAGCGCCAGCACCGTCATCAACGACGGCGGCACCTTCCAGTTCGGCAACCACACCTTTCGCAGCCATGGCGACAAGGGCCTGGGGCCGGTGGACTTGCACCGCAGCATCGTCAAGAGCAGCAACGTCTACTACTACTCGCTGGCCAACGAGATGGGCGTCGACCTGATGCACGAGCAGCTGCAGCCTTTCGGCTTCGGCGTGAAGACGGGCATCGACATCGACAACGAGGTCACCGGCCTCCTGCCGTCGACAGCCTGGAAGAAGCGCTTCTACAAGAAGCCCGAGCAGCAGCGCTGGTATGCCGGGGAGACCATCTCGCTGGGCATCGGCCAGGGCTACAACAACTTCACCATGCTGCAGCTGGCCAGTGCCACGGCCACGCTCGTCAGCGGCGGGCAGCGCTTCCAGCCGCGCCTGGTGCGCGAGGTGGAGAACGTGCTCACCGGCGAGCGCAAGCGGGTGGTCGGTGAAGATGTATCTCCGCTGCCGCTGCAGCCCGAACACGTCGAGATCATCCGCAAGGCGCTGCAAGGCGTGACGACCGAGGGCACGTCCGCGCGCAGCTTCCTGGGCGCGCCTTACGCGAGCGGCGGCAAGACCGGCACCGCCCAGGCCGTGGGCGTGCGGCAGAACGAGAAGTACGACGCGGCCAAACTGGAAGAGCACAAGCGCGACCACGCGCTCTACATGGCCGCAGCACCCATCGACAACCCCACCGTGGCGCTGGCCATCGTGGTGGAGAACGCCGGTTTCGGCGGCCAAAGCGCTGCGCCCATCGCCCGGCGGGTGTTCGACTACCTGCTGCTCGGCCTGTACCCCAGCGAAGAAGACATGGCCGGTGTGCGAGAAGGCCGCGTGCTCACGCCCATAGGCACACCGAGGCAGGCCGCCGATGTGCCGCTGCCGGGCCAGCAGGCGCTGCCGCCGGTGGCGTCGGCGTCGGCGCCCGCCGCGCCCCCTGTGTCCGCCCCGGTAGCCGCATCGGCACCGCAGCGTGTGGCGACGGTGGC
>JBBSCV010000232.1:0-6774 GCA_038249925.1 Burkholderiales bacterium | reverse complement strand
CTGCAGCGGCTTGAACAGCGACGGCAGCACGTGGTACCAGAGGAAGATCTGCACCAGCAGCGGGATGTTGCGGAAAAGCTCGGTCCAGGCCTCGCCGATAAAGACCAGGCGCTTGTCGGGCACCGTGCGCAGGATGCCCATGAGCGAGCCCACGACCAGCGCCACCCCCATGGCCAGCAGCGCGACGCTGAGCGTCCAGCCCCAGGCCGAAAGCATCCAGTCGAGATAGGTGGTGTCACCCCCGCGGCCGAAGCAGCCCGCCAGCGTTTCGCCGGTGGTGATTTCCTTGCAGAAGACCTGCCAGTCCCAAGTGGCCAAGCAGGCCCTCCCCTTCTGATGCCCGGGCCGATGTCAGCCGGGCTTACTTCTTGGCGTAGTCTTCGACAGGCTTGTCGTTGGGCGTGGCCCAGGCCATCTTGGTGGCATCGCTGGCCGGCAGGCCGACCCGGGTGTTGCTCGGTGGAATGGGCTGCACGAACCACTTGTCGTACATCTTCGCGATCTCGCCACTCTTCATCATGGCGCTGATGCTGTCGTCCACGGCCTTCTTGAAGGCCGGGTCGTCCTTGCGGATCATGATGGCGATGGGTTCGACAGCGAGCACTTCGCCGACGATGCGGAAGTCAGCCGGGCTCTTGGCCTTGGCGATGTTGCCAGCCAGGATTTGCCCGTCCATCACGAAGGCATCGGCGCGGCCGCTCTCCAGCAGCAAGAAGCTGTCGGCGTGGTCCTTGCCGAAGACCTCTTCGAAGTTGACACCATTGGCGCGTTCGTGCTTTCGCAGCAGCTGCACGCTGGTGGTGCCGGTGGTGGTGGCAACCTTCTTGCCGGCCAACTGCGCGATGTTGGTGATGCCCGACGCGGCCTTCACCGCAATGCGCACTTCTTCGACGTAGGTGGTGACGGCAAAGGCGACGTCCTTCTGGCGCGTGGCGTTGTTGGTGGTGCTGCCGCACTCGATGTCCACCGTGCCGTTCTGCACCAGCGGAATACGGTTCTGAGAGGTCACGGGCTGGTACTTCACGTCCAGCTTGGCCAGGGCCAGTTGCTTCTGCACGTCGGCCAGCACACGCGTGCAGATCTCGACGTGGAAGCCGGCGAACTTGCCGTCGCCCAGGGTGTAGCTGAGCGCGCCGGAGGACTCACGCACCCCCATGGTGACGGCCCCGCTGCCCTTGATCTTGGCCAGCGTGTCGGCCTGGGCGGCACCTGCGACAAGCAGCGCCAGCGCTGCGGCGAGATAGGTCAGTTTCTTCATGCGATTTCCTTCAGTGGGCGGCAGGGGCAAGGGTGACATCTGGCCGGCATTCTAGGAAGCCTGCCGAAACCCCGACCGGGGGGAAGCCCGTGGGCCGAGCACAGAGCAACGCAAGCACCGGGCCAGGACGTGGATGCGTCGCGCCTCAAGCGGCCGCCCGCTGGCTGCCCAGGAAGCTCCACAGCGCCTGCACCGCCGGCTTCACATGACGGGCGATCTCGGGGCGTTCACGGTAAATGCGCACCTCCATGGTCAGCTGCAGCGGGCCATCGGGCGCGGCGGGCACCAGACGCCTGGCGCGCAATTCCTTGCGCACGCTGCTGTGCGGCAGGAAGGCCAGGCCGTGACCTTCCAGCGCCATCGCCTTCAGGCCTTCGGCCATGTCGGTTTCGTAGACCGGCTCCAGATACAGCGGTTCGCCGGCGTTCTTCAGGATGACTTCCACCAGGCGCGACATGTAGGCGCCAGAGGCATAGCCGAGAAAGGGCACCGCAGCACCAACGCGGCCCGGCAGGCTGAACAGCGGCTGGCCGTCGGGCCCGGCCTTGGCGTAAGGCGCCAGGGTCTCGTGGCCCAGGCTCAGCATCTCGTAGCGTTCTGCACTCAGTTGCAGCGGCTGGCTGGCGTGGTGGTAGGCGATCAGCAGGTCGCAGCCGCCTTCGGTCAGGCGCAGCACGGCGTCGTGCACGTTCATCGCCGTCAGCCGCGTCTTCAGCGGTGCCTTCAAGGGGCCCAGCGGCTGCTGCAGGTCGCTGTTCAACGCGGTCACCCAGTGCGGGAAGAAGTTGAAGGCCAGCGTGTGCGGCACCGCAAACTCGATCATGTCCTGCCCCGCCACCTGGTGGCTGCGCATGAGGTTGCGCGTGGCCTGCAGCGTGTCTAGGATTTCCAGCGCCTGGGCGTGAAAGGTCTCGCCGGCAGGCGTCAGCCGGGTCGGGTAAGAAGAGCGATCGACGAGGTCGATGCCGGCCCAGGCTTCCAGCGCCTGGATGCGGCGGCTGAAAGCCGGCTGCGTGACATGGCGCAGCTGCGCCGAGCGCGAGAAGCTGCGCGTCTCGGCCAGGCTCACGAAGTCTTCGAGCCACTTGGTTTCCACGGCGCGCAGTGTATCGGCGGGGCCTGCCTGCGCCTCACATGGCTGCGACTCACAGCAACACACAGCAACACACAGCCAGCAACGCAGCTTTACGCGGGCTTGACGCCAGCGCCGTGCACGGCCGCCATGCTGGGGGCGTTCATGAAAGGCGATGTGGCCCCAACCCGCCGCCCGCAAGTCAACGAAGCAAGCCGACGAAGGAGTACGACACATGAAAAGCAAGCATCTCACCGCCCTGGCCCTGGCTCTTGCCGGCACGCTGGCCGCAGGCGCCGCCTGCGCAGGGGGACGGCCCGACGTGCAGTGGTCAGTCACCATCGGCAGCCCGCGTGCGGGCGTGATGGTGGGCGCGCCCATCTACGCGCCACAGGTGTACTCGCCGCGTGGGTATGGCCCCCGTCCGAATGCGCCTCGCGCCCATGTACCGGGCGTCTACTACCCACAGCCCGTGGTGGTGGTGCCGCAGCGGGGTTTCTACCGCTCTGGCTGGCGCGACGCCGACCGTGACGGCATTCCGAACCGCTACGACCGCCACTACCACCCGCGCTGGGACCGCGACGGCGACGGCGTGCCGAACCGCTACGACCCACGCCCGGACCGCCCAGGCCGCCCAGGCCGCGGCCGCTGACGCTCAGCCGTCCTGCCCGCTCTGCTGCAAGCGCCACATCTCGGCGTAACGCCCACCCCGGGCCAGCAGTTCTGCATGCGGGCCGCGTTCCACCACGCGGCCCGCTTCCATCACCACGATCTCGTGCGCGTCCACCACGGTGCTCAGGCGGTGCGCGATCACCAGCGCCGTCTTGCCCTGTGACACCGCGCGAAGCTCGGCCTGGATGGCGCGTTCATTGGCGCTGTCCAGCGCCGAGGTGGCTTCGTCGAAGATCAGGATCGGCGGGTTCTTCAGCAGCGTTCTGGCAATTGCCACCCGTTGCTTCTCGCCGCCAGAAAGCTTCAGGCCCCGTTCGCCGACCATGGTGTCGTAGCCCTTGGGCGTGGCCGAGATGAAGCCGTGGATGTGCGCCGCCTTGGCTGCGGATTCCACCTCTTCGCGCGTGGCGCCGGGCCGGCCGTAGGCGATGTTGTATTCCACCGTGTCGTTGAAGAGCACGGTGTCCTGCGGCACGATGCCGATGGCACTGCGCAGGCTGGCCTGCGTCACCGAACGCAGTTCCTGGCCGTCGATGCTGATGGTGCCCGTGTTGATGTCGTAGAAGCGGTAGAGCAGCCGCGCCAATGTGCTTTTGCCGGCGCCGCTCGGCCCCACCACCGCCACCGTCTTGCCGGGCGGTATCTCGAAGCTCACGTCGTGCAGGATGGGGCGTGCCGGGTCATAGGCAAAGCTCACATGGTCGAACCGCACATGGCCTTGCGGCACCTGCAATGCCGGCGCACCGGGTTTGTCGTCCACCTCGCGGTTGCGTTCGAGCAGCGTGAACATCTTGTCCAGGTCGGTCAGGCTCTGCTTGATCTCGCGGTAGATGACGCCCAGGAAGTTCAGCGGGATGTAGAGCTGAATCATGAAAGCATTCACCATCACCAGGTCACCGAGCGTCATGCGCCCTTCCACCACGCCTGCTGTGGCGCGCCACAGCATGGCCACCAGCGCGGTGGCGATGATCAGCTGTTGCCCGGTGTTCAAGAGGCTCAGCGTGCTCTGGCTCTTCAGGCCGGCCTTGCGCAGCTTTTCCAGGTTTTCGTCGTAGCGCCTGGCCTCGAAGTCTTCGTTGTTGAAGTACTTCACCGTCTCGTAGTTCAGCAGCGCGTCGATGGCGCGGCTGTGCGCCGCGCTGTCGAGTTCGTTCATCTCTTTGCGAAACTGCGTGCGCCATTCCGTCACGGTGATGGTGAAGGTGATGTAGACCACCAGCGCGGCGATGGTGATCCACGCGAACCAGGCGTCAAACTTGACGGCCAGCAACGTCAGCACCATCGCCACCTCGATGAGCGTGGGCACGATGCTGTAGAGCGAATACGAGATCAACGAATGCACGGCGCGTGTGCCGCGTTCGATGTCACGCGTCATGCCGCCGGTCTGGCGTTCCAGATGGAAGCGCAGGCTCAGGGCGTGCAGGTGCCGGAACACCTGCAGGCTGATGCTGCGCGCCGCGCCTTCGGTGGCCTTGGCGAAGATGAGCTCGCGCAGTTCGGTGAAGAGCGTGGTGCTCAGGCGCAGCGCACCGTACGCCACCAGCAGCGCCACGGGCACCACCAGCACCGCAGCCGGGTCGCCGGGCTTGAAGCTCAGCGCGTCGACCAGTTCCTTCAGCAGCAGCGGCACGCTGACGTTGGCCATCTTGGCCGCCACCATGAAGGACAGCGCGATGCCCACCCGCCAGCGGTACTGCCACAGATAGGGCAGCAGCTTGGCCAGCGTGCCCCAGTCAGAGCGTGGTGCGGGCGACGCGGCGTCGGCGATGCCGGAAGCTGGGGTGGCAACGACTACATTGGGAGGCATGCGCCGATTGTCGTCGCGCCCTCTCTTGCCTGCAGACCATGCCCGAGCCCACACCCCCGGCCAAGCCGAACGCCGACCCTCCGATGGCCCCCGCAGCCTTGGAGAGCGGCGCACAACTCGTGATGCGGGTAATGCCGATGCCGGCCGACGCCAACGCCAACGGCGATGTCTTCGGCGGCTGGATCATGGCGCAGGTGGACCTGGCCGGCGCCGTGCTGCCGGCGCGCATCGCCAAGGGCCGCATCGCGACGGTGGCCGTCAATCAGTTCATCTTCAAGCAGCCTGTGTCGATCGGCGACCTGCTCAGCTTCTACGCCCACGTCACGCGCGTCGGCCGCACCTCGGTGACGGTGCATGTCGAGGTCTATGCCGAGCGCAACCCTGCCGAGCTTCAGGTGGTGAAGGTCACCGAGGCCAATCTCACCTATGTCGCCATCGACGCGCAGGGCCAGCCCAGGCCGCTACCAACGTGACCAGCAGTCAGCCCGATTTCAGGTGCAACAGCGGCCACACATGGGCCGCCAGGTGCTGAGCGATGGCCGACGAGCAATATCGGTAGACCGGCTCTCCGGGGTGAAAGCCGTCGGCCGCCATCACGCCTTTGTTCAACGGCGTTTCCATCTCGACAAGACTCACGTCGTTGCGGCTGGCCACCCAGTGCGCCAGCGCCGTGTTGTGACGCCGCGCATCGGCACCGGCCACCCACCGCAAAGGCTGCGGCAACCCCGGGAAATGGTGAATGGGCGGCAACGGTGCAAACACCACATGCTGCACGCCGTGCGCGTTGCGCAGCCAGTTCGCCAGGCTCTCGCGCGCGGCGACAGCCCGGCGCGATGAGACCTGATCGACGACGTCGTTGACGCCTGTCACGACCACCACCACGTCGGGGTGTTCTTGTCGCGTTCGCGGCAGCTCGAGCTGCAGCAGATGCAGCGTCTGCGCCGTGGTCAGGCCCGAGCGGGCCACCAGCTGCCACTGCACGCGAGCCGCGCACCCTTGGGCCGTGCGTTGAGCCAGCTGCGTCGCCAGGGCCTCACGTTGCGTGACCACGCCCACACCAGCGGCCGACGAATCGCCCGCGATGAGCATGCGCAAGGGCGTGGCCGATGCCGCACCCACCTGCCCGCGGCGCGGACCTTCGGCTTCAGGCAGGCGCGGCAGCCGGCGCCGCGTCAACACCGCCTGCGCGACCAACAGCGGGCTGAGAGCAAGCTTGACGGCCAGCGACACGGCAGCGCGGCCTCAGAACTTGCTGAAGTCGGGCTTGCGTTTCTGGAAGAAGGCCTGAAAGGCCTCCATCGCCTCGGGGCTGCGCAAGCGCCGCGAGAAGATCTCGCCTTCAGTGCGGATGGTGTGCAGCGTCTGCTGATGCAGCGGCCCGCGCATCAGCTGCTTGGCTTCACGCACGGCGCCGGGCGGCAGACCGTTGAAGCGCTCGGCCACGCGGCGCGCGTGGTTCACCACCTCGCTGGCTGGCAGCACGGCGTTGGCAATGCCGCATTCCACCGCCTGCTCCGGCGTGAAGGGGTCGCCCAGCAGCAGTTTTTCGGCCGCCTTGCGGTGGCCCATCAGCTGCGGCACCAGCAGGCTGCTGGCGAACTCGGGCACCAGGCCGAGTGCCACGAAAGGCATGGCCAGCCGTGCTTCGTCGCTGATGTAGACGAAGTCGCAGTGCAGCAGCAGCGTGGTGCCGATGCCGATGGCCGCGCCGGTGACAGCGGCCACCACGGGCTTGTCGCAGTCGATCAGTGCACGCATGAACTTGAACACCGGCGACTCGTGGTCTTCGTGGCTCGTTCCTTCTTCCGCACCCGCGCCACCAGCGCCGCGCGACATGAAATCTTCGATGTCGTTGCCGCTGGTGAAAATGCCCGGCTGCCCGGTGATGAGCACCGCGCGCACGGCACTGTCGGCCTTGGCGGCGGCCAGCGCTTCGGTCATGGCCTGGTACATGGCCACGGTGAG
>JBBSCV010000231.1:0-6807 GCA_038249925.1 Burkholderiales bacterium | reverse complement strand
GCACACCACTGCGCGCCTGTCTGCTGGCACGCGCTGCGCTGGCAGCAAATGATGAGTGCTGCATTGCCATGGAGGCTCGACCAATGACCGCGACCCCGACGCCCACGACCGCCACTCCAGTGATGTCGGACAGCACGCAGTCCGGAAGCATCCAGGGCAAGGTGGAGTACCGCGAAGGCGATGGCCCCAACATCACCATCCGCCCCGGCCCGGTGGCCGTGCAGCTCACCTCGATCGATGCCACGCTGAGCTGGGACGACGGCAAGACGCGCGGCTCGGCGGCCATGCCCATCGGCGACTTTCGCAATTACGTCAAGCAGGGCGCGATCAAGCTGGATGCTTGAGCTGCAGCGTCAGGGCTTGCGCTGCGCTGCAGCCATGTAGTTCGCCAGTTCGGCCAGAAGCTGACGGGTCGCCATGCTGGTGGCCGCCACACAGCCGGCGGGGTCGTCGCTGGGCGCCGGCACGCGGGCATCGAACTCGCGCGTGGCCAGCGCCTGGCGGGTGGCGATGTCCAGCAGCACCGCGCGCACGGTCATGCGCACCAGGCTCGGGCTTTGTGTGAAGTCGTGCTGCAGGCGGACGAGCTCGGTCTCCAGCCGCAGCGTGCCGGTGGCCGATGACGGCGCCTGCAGCACGGCGCGGAAAGCACCCGTGCGCTGCAGTGCGCGCACCAGCAGCGGCGCCAGCAGGCGCGCCGGTGTGTCCACCCACTCGGCATAGGCGTAGGCCTGCAGTGCCTGCGGCTGGCGCAGGTAGACCATGCGCGTGCTGTCGTAGCCCGCTGCCGCCGTGGGCAGCGCCACCACGATGCTTGGGGCGCCGTCGGGTGTGGCGGGAAGCGGGCCATCCAGCGCGGCAGCGCTCGGGCCAGTCGGCGCTGACGGATCGAGCGCATCCAGCGTGTAGCGCATCGGTGCCGCGGCGGGCTTGGGCAGCAGACCGCCGCTGCAGCCTGTGCCCAGCAACGTGGCCCACAGCAGTGCGGCGCGCCGGCTGATGCTTGGAGGTGTCGTGTTCATCGCGGTGCGGTTTCTCCGGGGCCGGGTTGAGGCGGCGGCGCGCCCAGCAGCAGGCTGTTGGGGTTGGCCGTGGTCTGCTCACTCAGCCGGCGCAATGAAGCCGACAAGGCTGCCAGTTCGGCCATCAAACGCTGCAGCTCAGGCAGCGTTTCGCCGTTCAGCTGTTGCACGCTGTTGGTGGCGGCATCGGCCGCCACGCCGCCGCGCGCGCTGGCCGAACGTGCCACATCAGCCATGTCTTCCACAGCCTGCGCGCTGGCGGCAATGCGGTCCAGCGTGGGTTCCAACTTGGCAGCGGCGCCCGTTGCCAGCTTCGCGGTGCGCGCAGCGTCGGCCAGGCCGGTCGTCAGCGTGGCCTTCTGTGCGGCCAGCGTCTTCGCCACCGAGGCGATATCGGTCAACGCCGACTTCAGCGACTGCCGGTTTTCATCGTCGAACACGGCATTCAGATTGGTCGACACGCGGTCGACGTTGGCCAGCACGGTCGTCACCACGCTTTCCAGCCGCGCCACCAGCGAAAGCTCGAAGGGGATGGTCGGGGGCGCGCCGTCCGGGCCAGGCCGTAGCGGCGGCGCACCGGCGGTGCCGCCGTTGAGTTCGACATGCGCAATGCCGGTCAGGCCTTGGGTTTTCAGCACCGCCGTGGTGTCTTGCAGTATCGGTGTGCCGCGTTCGATGAGGAAGCGCAGCCGCACCTGCTGCGGGTTCTGGGGGTCGATGCCGATGTTGCTGACCTTGCCGACGTCCACGCCCAGGTACTTCACCGGTGCGTCGACATTCAGCCCGGCCACCGATTCGCGGATGACGGCCTGATAGACGTCCATCTCTTGCCGCCCGCCCAGCCCGGCAGCCAGCCACAGCACGCCGGCTACCAGCGCCGCGCCCAGGCCCAGCACGAAGGCGCCGACCAGGGTGTAGTTGGTTTTGTCGTCCATGGTCAGATCTTCTCGGCCTGGCCTTCTGCACGGGGCCGCGGCATGAAATAGGCCGCCACGATGGGGTGCGGGTTCTGCGCCAGTTCGGCCATGGTGCCCAGCGCCAGCACACGCCCTTCGCCGAGCACCGCCACGCGGCCGCAGACGCGCCACAGCAGGTCGACATCGTGGCTGACGATGACCACCGTGGCGCCGCTGGCGGCCTGCGTTTCCAGGATCAGCGCGTCCACGCCAGCGGCGTTGGCAGGGTCCAGGCCCGAGGTGGGCTCGTCGAGAAAGAGCAGTTCGGGGTCGAGCGCGATGGCGCGTGCCAGTGCCGCACGCTTGAGCATGCCGCCACTCAGTTCGCCGGGCAGCTTCAGGCCGGCCTCGGGCGGCAGCCCGGTCTGCGCCAGCTTCCATTCGGCGATTTCGTCGATGAGCTTGTCGGCCAGCGGGCTGTGCTCGCGCAGCGGCAAGCCTACGTTTTCGCGCACAGTCAAAGAACTGAAGAGCCCGCCGCGCTGGAACATCACGCCCCAGCGCTGGCGCAGGGCCTGCAGCGCTTCGGGTGCCAGGCCTTGCACGTCCTGCCCGAACAGGCGCACGGTACCGGCGGTGGGCTGCTGCAGCAGGATCATCTCGCGCAGCAGCACCGACTTGCCCGCGCCGCTGCCCCCGGCCAGGCCGAGAATTTCGCCGCGCTGCACGCTGAGGTTCAGGTTCTCGTGCACGCTGTTCGTACCGAAGCGCGTGCTGATGCCCTGCATTTCGACCACGGCCTGTGGGTCGGCAGCCATCTCAGAGCTCCAGCGCGCTGAAGGCGACCGAGAACAGGGCATCCGCCACGATGACAAGGAAGATGGACTGCACCACCGCCGCCGTGGTCTGGCGGCCCACGCTGTCGGCACCGCCTGACGTGCGCAGGCCCTGGAAGCAACCCACGAGCACGATGATGGCGGCGAAGACCAGCGACTTGCCCACGCCGATGAGGAAGGCCGAGCCCTGCATCACGTTGCCGAAGCGGTCGATGAATTCGGTAAAGCCGATGCCGAGCTGCGAACGCGCCATCACCATGCCACCGAAGACGCCGGCGATGTCGGCAAAGACCGTCAGCAGCGGCAGCGCGATGGCCAGCGCCAGCAGCTTGGGCCACACCAGGCGCTGCAGCGGGTCGATGCCTAGCGTGCGCAGCGCATCGATTTCTTCGCCCACCACCATGGTGCCGATCTGTGCCGCGTGGGCAGAGCCCGAGCGCCCGGCGATGATGATGGCGGTGATGAGCGGCGCGAACTCGCGCAGCATGGCGTAGCCCACCAGTTCGACGACGAAGATATTGGCGCCGTAGTGGCGCAATTGGTCTGCGCCCTGGTAGGCCACCACCACGCCCAGCAGAAAGGCGGTGATCCCGACGATGGGCAAGGCGTCGAAGCCGCCCAGTTCGATCTCGCGCAACACCACGCGCCAGTGCATGGCGCGGGGCCGGCGCAGCAACTGGGCGCCGGCCACTGCCGTCTGGCCGACGAAGGCCACGAAGGCCAGCCCTTGCCGAGCCGCTGTTGCCGCACTTCGGCCCGTGCGTTCCAGCATGTTGCGGCGTGGCGCGTGCAGCAGCGGCGCAAGCGCGCTGGCCCGCAGTGCCTCGGTCATGCGCGCGGCGCGGGCGGGCCAGTCTTCAGCGGCGGCAGGGGCGGCAGCGGGGGCGGGTACAGCGACAGGTGCGGGGGTGGACGTTGGGAGAGGCATCGGCTTTGGCGCAGTTCTTGTTGCACGGTGCCGCGTGGCGGGGCCGCCGTCTGTCCGCTTTCGCACGGTGCGTGCGGTGATGCCACGGCCGGCGTGGCATGCTCGGCGGGCCAACGCCACGCACCATGAACCAGAACCCCGGCTTCCTTGCCACCCCGACCGTCACCGCCACCGCCATCGCCACCGCCATCGCCACCGCCAGCGCCATCATCAAGCCCATCGCCACTCGCAATTCAGCTCATGCGGCGCCCGACACCTGCCTGCACACCCTGCCCAACGGCGTGCGGGCGCTGGCCATTCACCAGCCGTGGCGGCAGTCGGTCAACCTCAGCGTCTTCATCCGCGCTGGCAGCCACCACGAACCGCGGCGCCTGAACGGCATCAGCCATGTCGTCGAGCACATGGCCTTCAAGGGCACGCACACGCGCAACTGCCAGCAGATCAACCTCGACGCCGAATGTCTGGGCGCCGAGGTCAACGCCCACACCGACAAGGACCACACCGCCTTTCACATCGACGGCATGGCCGCCGACTTGCCGGCTTTCGTGCCCATGCTGGCCGACATCGTGCTGAACAGCAGCTTCCCCGCCGAAGAGCTGGAGCGTGAACGTCAGGTGATCCTGCACGAGTTCACCGAGTTCGACGAAGACCCGGCCGCCATGGCCCTTCGCCTCTTCGACAGCGCCTGCTACGGCTTGCACCCGGCCGGCCAACCCGTCATCGGCAACCGCGCCAACCTCAAACGTTTCAGCCGTGACGACCTGCAGGCCTGGGTGGCCCAGCACTACACCGGACACAACGTGGTGGTGGCGGTGGCTGGGCCGGTGCACGCCCAGGACTTCGTGCGCCTGGTGGAGGCGTCCTTCGGCAGCATGCCTGCCGGCCAGCCCCACACGGTGTCAGCGCCCGTCTGGCAGGGCGGCGTCAAACAGCGGCGCATGGCTGGCAGCGGCCAGTGCCAGGTGGTGCTGGGCCATGACGCGCCGCCGCTGTGCGACCCCGAACACCTGCACTGGGTGCTGGCCGCCGCGCTGCTGGGCGAAGGCATGAGCTCGCCGTTGCTCGATGAGCTGCGTGAACGTCGCGGCCTGGCCTACTTTGCCGGCTGCTCTGCCGACATCGGCGCGCTGGCCGGGCAGTTCGTGATCGAGGCCGCCACGGCGCCCGAGCAGGCTGAAGAGCTGCTCACCGAAGTGGCCAGGCTGCTGCAGCAGCAGGCCGGGCAGATCGATGCAGTCGGCCTCGAACGCGCCCGCCGCCAGCTCGCCGTGCGAGCGTTGCGTGCGCTGGAACAGCCCACGCGCCGGCTCGAATCTGCCGTGCAGGATGTGTTTGCGCTGGGCGAGGTGCGTGACCATGCGGCCTGGTTGCAGGCCTTGAACGCGGTAGGCCCCGCGCAGGTGCGAGAGGTATTTGCCTGGATGCAGACGCGCACTGCGGCCGTGGCCTTGGCCGGCAGCGTGCCGGCCAGGGCGCGTGACCGTGCGCTGGCGCTGTTCGCGCCGTCAGCGGCCCATGCCGCTGCAGCGCGGGTTCAGCACGGTACGGACGGCAACTGAGAGGCTGAGAGCCTTTCGATCATGCCCACTCATCACGCCAAAAGACGCCCGCTCGTCGTTGCAAATGCGCGCCACAGCCCGAGCTATGCCTGTGCTTTGCGCCTGGATCGGACGCCTTTTGACGCGCTGCTCGGTCACGCTCGAAAAACTCTCAGCCTCTGAGCCCGGCCCCAAAATCGAGCGATGAAAGCCGCCGAATGAAAGCCGCCGAATGAAAGCCCTTGCATGAAGGCACCGAAACGCTTGCAGACCCTCATTGACGAAGGCCTGATCGATGCCGTGCTGCGCCAGTTGATGAGCGGCAAGGAAGCCGAGGTCTTCGTCGTGCGGCGCGGCGAAGAGGTGCTGTGCGCCAAGGTCTACAAGGAAGCCACGAACCGCAGCTTTCGCCAGGCCGTGGACTACACCGAGAACCGCAAGGTCAAGAACAGCCGCCAGGCACGGGCCATGGCCAAGGGCACCAAGTTCGGGCGTGAATCGCAGGAAGCCGCCTGGCAAAGCGCAGAGGTGGACGCGCTCTACCGCCTGGCCGCCGCCGGCGTGCGTGTGCCGCGCCCGCACAACTTCTTCGAAGGCGTGCTGCTGATGGACCTGGTGACCACCGCCGAGGGCGACGCCGCTCCCCGCTTGAACGACGTGCAGTTCACGCCCGAGGACGCCGCCCGCCACCACGCCAGCCTGCTGGCCGAAGTCGTGCGCATGCTGTGTGCCGGCGTGGTGCATGGCGACCTGTCCGAGTTCAACATTTTGCTCGGCGTCACCGACGGTCAGCAAGCCCCCGTGATCATCGACCTGCCTCAGGCCGTGGACGCTGCCGGCAACAACCACGCCCAGCGCCTGCTGCTGCGCGACGTCGACAACCTGCGCGACTTCTTCGGCCGCCACAACCCGGCGTTGCTGCCCACGCGCTACGGCCCCGAGATCTGGGCGCTGTACGAACGCGGCCTGCTGCGGCCGGACACCGCACTGACCGGTCATTTCGAAGGCCCGAAGCGCCCGGTGGACCTGGCCGGCGTGGTGCGCGAGATCGACGACGCCAAGGCAGAAGAAGCCGCGCGTCGGCTGCGCATGGCCAACCCCAGCTCTTGAAACCGGCGGTGGCCGGCCCCACCGTGGGGTGTCTGGCCAGCCCACTGCCTTCACCCCATTTCAATTCCTGAGCACCCACACCATGGACAAACAAACCCTGTCATTCCAGGCCGAGGTCAAGCAGATCCTGCACCTCGTCACCCACAGCCTGTACAGCAACAAGGAAATCTTCCTGCGTGAACTGGTCAGCAATGCCAGCGACGCCTGCGACAAGCTGCGTTTCGAGGCGTTGGACAAGGCCGAGTTGTTCGAGGACAGCCCGAACCTCGAAATTCACGTCTGGTTCGACGCGGCGGCCAAGACCATCACGGTTCGCGACAACGGCATCGGCATGAGCGCCGAAGAGGCCGTCGCCCACCTCGGCACGATTGCCAAGAGCGGCACGCGCGAGTTCATGTCGAAGCTGGAAGGCGAACAGAAGAAAGACGCCAACCTCATCGGCCAGTTCGGCGTCGGCTTCTACAGCGGCTTCATCGT
>JBBSCV010000230.1:0-6822 GCA_038249925.1 Burkholderiales bacterium | reverse complement strand
GGATGTGCTGGTCGGCGACGTGCACCATTTCTTCGACAGCAACGGGCAGCTTTGGGGTCTGGTGCAGGCCCTGGAATGGAAACTCGCGGTGCTGGTGGACGAGGCCCACAACCTGGTGGAGCGCACGCGTCAGATGTACAGTGCCGAACTGCGCCTGAGCCAGCTGGCAGCCGCAACCCTGGCCGCGCCGGCTTCGGTGCGGGCCGCTCTTGAATTGCTGGCGCAGGCGACCGAGACCCTGGCCGATGAAGCCGATGGCGCGTACGCGGTGCTGGCAGCCGTGCCCGATGCGTACACGCAAGCGCTGCAGGCGGCAGCCGGCGCGCTGTCTGAACACTTCCAGCAGCATCCGCTTTCGGTGGGCGCGCTGCTGAACTTTCATTTCGCCCTGCAGCGTTTTCTGCGGCTCGTGGAGTCGCTCGGCGACCATTCGCTGTTCGACGTACAGACGACCACGACGAACGAAGGGGTCAGCCTGGACGGAGATTCCGAGGCAGCGCGTTCGGACGTGATGCTCTGCGTGCGCAACGTGGCGCCGGCCGCGTTCTTGCGCCAGCGTTTGAAGGCGCTGCACAGCGTGACGCTGTTCTCCGCCACGCTGGCGCCACCGGACTACGCGACCCGTCTGCTGGGCCTGCCCGACGACACCGCGTGGATCGACGTGCCGCCTTCATTTCCGGTCGAGCACCTGACGGTGCGCATCGCCGACGGCATCTCGACACGGCTTGCAGACCGCGACAAGTCGCTGCAGCGACTCGTCGGCGTGCTTGCGCAGCAGTTCGATGCACACCCGGGCAACTATCTGGCGTTTTTCAGCAGCTTTGCCTACCTGGACAAGGCGGCCGCGCTGCTGGCGCTGCAGCGGCCGGACATCCCGCAGTGGCGGCAGGACCGACGAATGGGCGCCGACGCGCGGCGGGATTTTCTGGCGCGCTTTCAGCCGCACGGCCGTGGCATCGGGTTCGCAGTTCTCGGCGGCGTGTTTGCGGAAGGGGTCGACTTGCCGGGCTCGCTGCTGATCGGGGCCTTCATCGCCACGCTGGGCCTGCCGCCGGTCTCGGTGACGCAGGACCACATGCGGGCGCGGCTCGACAAGCTCTTCGGCGGCGATCACGGCTATGCCGACCTGGTTCCGGCGATGCAGCGCGTCGTGCAGGCGGCCGGGCGCGTGCTCAGGACGCCCGAGGACCGGGGCTGGCTGTGGCTGCTGGACGACCGCTACCGCCGCGGCGATGTTTCAGCGCTGCTGCCCGAGGCTTGGCGGCTGGCACAGGTCGGCGTCGAGGGCGACGCATCAGGTTCTGAGCAGCGCTGACTGACGGGCAGAATGCGCGACGTGACCCACCACCCACATGCGCCAGGCACCCGACGGCTTTTCGGCGACTTCGAACTGGATGTCGCGAACGCGCGCCTGCGCCGCGCCGGGGCCGAGGTAGAACTGCCGCCCAAGTCGTTCGCACTGCTGGCCTACCTGGCGCAACGCCCGGGTGAGCTGGTGTTGAAGGACACCTTGCTCGACACCGTCTGGGGCCGGCGGTTCGTCAGCGAAGGTGCGGTGAAAACGGTGGTCAGCGAACTGCGGGCGGCATTGGGCGACGACGCCCGCGCACCCCGCTGGATCGAAACCGTGCAGCGGCGCGGCTACAGGTTCTTGGGTGCGGTGCAGGTGGCGCATTCGGGTGCGGGTGCGGGTGCGAATGCGAGTGCGAGTGCGAGTGCGAGTGCGAGTGCAGACGGAGGGACGCCTGCTTTGCCCACATCCCCCGATGCGTCGGTGGACGACGCGAGACAGGCAACCGTCCAGCCCGCCAGCCTCGCAGCCCCGCCCTGTGGCAACCTGCCGCAGAACCTGCCGCCGCTGGTGGCGCGTGAAGACGAGCTGGCGCACATCGAAAGCCTGCTGGCCGGCGGCCGCCTGGTCACCGTTTGTGGCCCGGCCGGCGTGGGCAAGACCAGCCTGGCGCTGGCCGCGGCCGCGCGGCGTCAGTCTGCGCATGCCGGGGGTGTCTGGCTGGCCGAACTTGCGCCGCTGGCAGCCGAGGCCACCGGCGCGGCCGAGTTGCGCGCCGCGCTGGCCGCTGCGCTGCAGATTCCGCCCTCGGGCATCGGCGACGACGCGGCCCTGGTGCGTGCGTTGCAGGGCCTGCCGTTGCTGCTGGTGCTGGACAACGCCGAACACCTGGTCGACACGCTGGCGCCGCTGGTGGCACAGCTGCAGCGCCAGCTGCCGCTGCTGCACTGGCTGGTGACCAGCCGCGAGCCGCTGCACATTCCCGAAGAACAGGTGCTGCGCCTGGCGCCGCTGGGCCTGCCGCCGACGGAGGACGCGGACGAGGACGCCGACAGTGGCGCGATGCAGTTGTTCGTGCAGCGCGTGGCCGCACGGCTGCCGGGGTTTGCCCCTGTGGGCGCCCAGCGCGCGGCAGTGGCTCGGCTGTGCCGCGCGCTGGACGGCCTGCCGCTGGCGCTGGAGTTGGCGGCCGCGCGGGTGCCGGTGCTGGGTGTGCAAGGCCTGGCTGAACATCTGCTGGGCAGCCCTGACGGGGCCGACGGTGGGCCGGGCGGCCCAGGCGGCTTCAGCAGCAGCGGCAGCGGCGGCGCGCGGCTGCAGCTGCTGACGCAGGCCCCGCGCACGGCGCAGCCGCACCAGCGCACGCTGCGCGCGGCGCTGGACTGGAGCCACGCGCTGCTGAAGCCTGCCGAACAGCAGGTGTTCCGCCGCCTGGCGGTCTTCCGCGGTGGTTTCACCTTGGCGGCAGCGCAGGCGGTGTGTGCCGACGACGCGCTGGATGCCTGGGCCGTGCTGGACGCGCTGGATGCGCTGGCCGGCAAGTCCATGCTCGTGGCACCGCTGCACGATGAGCCCGGCGCCCGCTTCACGCTGCTGGAGAGCCTGCGCGAATACGCCGCAGAGCGCATGCAGGACGCCGGCGAAGGGCCCGCGACGGCGCGCCGCCACTTGCGCTGCGTGCTGGCGCACTGGACGCTGGCCGACGACAACATGCTGCTGGAGCCGGTGCTGGTGTGGACGGCACGTCATGCGCTGGAGCTTCAGAACCTGCGAGCGGCCCTGCGCTTTGCCCGCGCCACGCTGGCGCTGCAATACGACACCGAGGTCGAGGACGCAGTGCTGGCCCTGGTCGGCCATTCGGCCGCGTTCTGGCAGCGCGCCGGCCTGCTGAGCGAGGGCGGGGGCTGGTGCCTGGCCGTGCGCGAACGCGCCGAGACCCAGCCCGACCCGTTGCTTCGCGCCGGCATTCATCTCGCCCTGGCCATGCTGTGCCGCTACACCCCGTTGCTGCCGCCCGCGCAGAGCCTGCCGCTGGCCGTGCAGGCTGCCAGCGTTTATGCCGACGCCGGTGACCACTTGCGCGCCTACTACGCGCACTATCTGGCCTGGGCGCTGACGATGGAGGTGGACGAAGATCTCGACCGAAGCCCGCACGTGCAACGCATGCGCGACCTGGTGCAACCGGACTGGAGCGCGCTGACGCAGCGTTTCTGGCGCAGTGCCTGGTCGCAGGACGAGCGGCTGCACGGCCGAAGCCAGGCCTTCCTGCAGGCCAGTCGCGAAGACTTCGCGCTCTTCCGCCAGCTGGGCGCACAGGGCGAAAGCTGGTCGGCCGGCCTGGCGTTGATGCTGGCCGAACACGACCAGGGCATGTCTGAGCGTGCCATCGCCGTCGGGCGCATGTTGATAGACGACATCCGCGCGGCAGGCAGGCTGCGCGCGTATGCGCAGCTGTTCAGCATGTACACCACGATGGTGGCCGCCAGCGGCGACGTGCCCTCCACCCGGCGGCTGCTGGCCGAGGCGGTGCCGATGATGCCGACGATGAGCGCCTGCGAAGTGCTGCTGCTGGCGCTGGGCTGGCTGGCCAGCCATGAAGGGCGCGATGCCAGCGCGGCGCGGCTGCTGGGCTGGTTCGACGCACCGCAGCGCGGTGGCACCCGCTACGGCGAGCGCACCTTCACGCGGCGCTGCGCAAACGCCCTGGCCACGCGGCTGGAAGAGCGTCTGGGCGCTGGGGGTCTGCAAGCGCTGCTGGCCGGGGCTGCGGCCCTGGGCGACGCCGAGGCGGTGCGCCTGGGGCTGGCCACGGCCAGCGCGACAGAGCGGCGTCAGCACGCCAGAACCGACGGAAAGCCGACGGTTTCCTGACGACGCCAGGGCCGCGGCGCGGAACACTGCTGGGCTTCGACAAACCTCGTCGATTCACCGACAAGCCCTCTGGAGTTCCTTCATGTTCGCCCCCTCGCTCACTGCCTCGCTTGTTTCCTCGTTCACTGCCCCGCTCACTGCCTCGTTCAGCGGCCGCCACCTGGTCTCCGCTGCCGCCTTGACGCTGCTTGGCGCCGTTGTGCATGCACGCGACGCAGCTCTCGACACCCCCGCCGCCCCCGCAGCCGGCGGCGCCGAAGCCACCTGTCTGCAGCGCCTGCAGATCATCAACGCGCCGCCGGCCCGCACCTCTCTGCACCTGCGGGGCCAGCAGCCGCAGCCCGCATCGACGAGCGAACCCGAAACGGTGCGCGCAAACTCTACCGTTGTCCCGAAAGTGCTGCCGCAGACGCTGGCCACGCTGGGCCAGGCCATCGCCAGCGCGCCCGACGCGATGCAAGGCGTTCTGCAGGCCGCACGTCGCAGCTTCGCCGACGCGCAAGAGAAGCTGCATGCCGGCAGCGCAGACGCGTTGCCGCAATTCATGATGGGCGTGCTGCAGGCCATGGGCCAGGGGCAGGGGCACATGGGGCAGGCGCTCGACATGGCGCTTGACATGGCGCTTGCCACGTCGTCCACGCAGGTGGCGCTGTTGCTGCCGGCAGTGCAGAAGGTGCGCGAGGCCGCGCGCCTGCACAGCGTGCAGATGGTGGACTTGGCCCGCGTCGAGGCTGGGCACAACGGCCGCGTCGCGCCAGCGATGGTCGCCATTCTCGAAGGCGACGCGCTGCATCTGGCAGGCAACGACGGCGCGGCGGTCGATCGGTACGCCGCAGCTTTCGACCTGGCCAGCATGACTGGCTCGCCGAGCCGTTGACCCATCCTCTCCATCGCGCGCCAGAATGCGCGCATGAACCAACCTGCCGACTACACCCCACCGCCCGTCTGGGCCCCGCCCGCTGCCAGCGGCGGCCGCTTCGCCAGCATCAACCGGCCCGTGGCCGGGGCCACCCACGACCAGCCGCGGCCGGTGGGCAAGCACCCGCTGCAGTTGTATTCACTCGGCACGCCCAACGGCGTGAAAGTGACGGTGATGCTGGAAGAGCTGCTGGCGCTGGGCCACACAGGCGCCGAGTACGACGCCTGGCTCGTGAACATCCAGGAAGGCGACCAGTTCGGCAGCGGCTTCGTGGGCGCCAATCCCAACTCCAAGATTCCGGCGCTGGTTGATCACAGCGCGGAACCCGGTGCGGACCCCAGTGGCGCCCAGCCGCTGCGGGTCTTCGAGTCGGGCGCCATCCTCATCTATCTGGCCGAAAAGTTCGGCGCCTTTCTGCCCACCGCTGCCGCACAGCGCGCCGAATGCCTGTCTTGGCTGTTCTGGCAGATGGGCAGCGCGCCCTTTCTCGGTGGCGGTTTCGGCCACTTCTACGCCTACGCGCCGCACAAGATCCAGTACGCCATCGACCGCTATGCGATGGAGGTGAAACGCCAGATGGACGTGCTGGACCGCCGCCTGGCCGAGACCGCCTTCGTCGCCGGCGACGAATACACGATCGCGGACATGGCCATCTGGCCCTGGTATGGCGCGCTGGCCAAGGGCCAGCTCTACGAAGCAGGCGAATTTCTGCAAGTGGGCAGCTACACCCATGTGCTGCGCTGGGCCGAACTGCTGGCGCAACGCCCGGCCGTGCGGCGTGGCCGCATGGTCAACCGCGTCTTCGGCGACCCGGCCAGCCAACTGCACGAGCGCCATGACGCCAGCGACTTCGAACTGCGCACGCAGGACAAGCTCGCGCCTGCGGCCGGAAATAAGTGAAAGGGCAACTGTGATGGCACTCGTTCTGTACGACTGCGCCACCGCGCCGAGCCCGCGCCGGGCGCGCATTCTGCTGGCCGAAAAGGGCCTGGCGCATGACACGGTGCAGGTCGATCTGCGCAGCGGTGAACAGCTGGGTGCCGCCTACCGGCAGATCAATCCGCAGTGCACGGTGCCGGCTTTGCGCACCGAAGAGGGCCTGCTGCTGACCGACAACGCGGCCATCGCGGCCTACATCGAAGCGCGTTATCCCGAGCCGCCCTTGCTGGGCCGGACGCCGGCAGAAAAGGCCGAGGTGGCCAGCTGGCAATGGCGGGTGGAATTCGAGGGCCTGATCGCGATTGCCGAAGCCTTGCGCAACGGCAACCCGGCGATGGCCAACCGCGCCTTGCCCGGCCCAGTGGACTACGCGCAAATTCCTGAACTGGTGCAGCGCGGCCAGCAGCGTGTGCAACATTTTTTCGCCACGCTGGAAGAGCGCTTGTCGTCGCATGAATTCGTGGGCGGCGCGGGCTTCAGCATCGCCGACATCACCGCCGTGGTGGTGGTGGACTTCGCCCGGGTGGTCAAGCAGAAGCCCGGCGAGGCGCACCCGCAGCTGCAACGCTGGCGCGCCGCGATGGCCCTGCGCCCGGCGATGTCGCTCTAGCGCGGCTCTAGCGCCCACCATGCGCGGGTAAGTCCCAGGGCTCGGTGCGCCGGCGCGTTCTAATATTCGTAAAACTGCATATGTAGATGAAAAGAGCCCGGCTGAGCGTTGCCCAGGTTCCCAAGGAATACCCGCCGTGAAACAGCAAGACCCTCCATCCGGCCGCCTGATCAAGGCGCCCGAGAACTTCAT
>JBBSCV010000229.1:0-6910 GCA_038249925.1 Burkholderiales bacterium | reverse complement strand
GGCGCGGTGACGATGACGTCCACGCCGGTCGTCTTCATGTCCACCCAGATCGCGCCGCTGGCCACGCAGTCCAGCACGAAGAGGCCGCCGTGCTCGTGCACGGCATCGGCCACGGCCTTCAGGTAGCTGTCTGGCAGCATCATGCCGGCCGAAGTTTCCACATGCGGCGCAAACACCACGTCGGGCTTGCCGGCGCGGATGGCGGCCACGACTTCTTCCACCGGCACGGGCGCGAAGGGCGATTTCGGCGCGGTGCCGGTCAGGCGCGCCTTCAGCACCGTGGTTTCTGACGGGATCTGGCCCATCTCGAAGATCTGGCTCCAGCGGTAGCTGAACCAGCCGTTGCGGATGACCAGCACCTTCTTTTTGTTCGCGAACTGGCGCGCCACCGCTTCCATGCCCAGCGTGCCGCTGCCCGGCACCACGATGGCCGCGGTGGCGCCGTAAACCTGCTTGAGCGTGCCGCTCACGTCCTGCATCACGCGGTGGAAACGCTGGGCCATGTGGTTCAGCGCGCGGTCGGTGTAGACGACCGAATATTCGAGCAGGCCGTCTGGGTCGATGTGGGGCAGCAGTCCGGGCATGAAAGCCTCCGTCAGGGGGTATGGGTTGGCGCTGGCACAGCTTAGCAGCCGACGGCAACATGCGCGGCATCGGGCGCGACGGTCACGCGCGGGCGACTGGACAGGCGGCTCGACAGCAGGGCTGAGACCTAGAATTCGCTGCTGGCCGCATCGTTTTCCGGAGATCTTCCATGGACACCCGCACATCCCCCATTCGCATGCGCATCACCCACCTGCGCGAGGCGATGGCCCGCCACGGTGTGCACGCCGTGCTGGTGCCCAGCGCCGACCCCCATCTCAGCGAATACCTGCCCGCACGCTGGCAGGGCCGCGAGTGGCTCAGCGGCTTCACCGGCAGCATGGCCACGCTGGTGGTGGCCGCCGACCGTGCCGTGCTGTTTGCCGACAGCCGCTACTGGGTGCAGGCGGAGGCTGAACTCGCCGGCACGGGCATCGACCTCGTGAAGATTCCCACCGGCACCAGCACCGCCCACATCGACTGGCTGGCCGCGCAGACCCCGCGCGGCGCCACGGTGACGGTAGACGGGCAGGTACTGGGCCTGGCTTCGGCGCAGGCGCTGCAGCAGGCCCTGAACACAGCAGGCGTGGTGCTGCGCACCGACATCGACCTGCTCGACGAAATCTGGCCCGAGCGCCCTGCACCGCCTGCGCAACCCGTCTACGAACACAGCGCACCGCAGGCGACGCTGGGCCGCACTGCCAAGCTGGCGCAGGTGCGCGAAGCCATGGCCGCGCGCGGCGCCACGCACCACTTCGTGAGCACCGTGGACGACATCGCCTGGCTGACCAACCTGCGCGGCAGCGACGTCACCTACAACCCGGTGTTCCTCGCGCACCTGCTCATCACGCTGACGAGCGCCACGCTCTTCGTCGGCGAGGGCAAGGTCGAGCCCGCACTGGCCCAGCAGCTGGCGGCCGACGGCGTGCTGCTGGCGCCTTACGACGCGGCCGCCACGGCGCTGCGCAACCTGGCCAGCCCGGGCCCCGAGCCCACCCTGCTGCTCGACCCGCGACGCATCACCCTGGGCTTTCGCCAGCAGGTGGCCTGCGCCGTGTTGGAGGCCATCAACCCCAGCACGCTGCTGAAAAGCCGCAAAGGCGCGCAAGAGGCCGAGTTCGTGCGCGAGGCCATGGCCGAAGACGGCGCGGCGATGTGCGAGTTCTACGCCTGGTTCGAAGCCGCCATGGCGCGCAAGGAGCGGATCACCGAACTGACGGTGGACGAGAAGCTGAGCGCCGAACGCGCCAAGCGCAGCAACTTCGTGGGCCTGAGCTTCAACACGATTGCCGGCTTCAACGCCAATGGCGCGATGCCGCATTACCGCGCCAGCGAAGAATCGCATGCGGTGATTCAAGGCGACGGCCTGCTGCTCATCGACAGCGGCGGCCAGTATCTCGGCGGCACGACCGACATCACCCGTGTGTGGCCCATCGGCACCGTCAGCGCCGCAATGAAGCGCGACTACACGCTGGTGTTGAAGGGCACGATGAACCTGAGCCGCACGCGTTTCCCGCGTGGCACGCTCAGCCCCATGCTCGACGCACTGGCGCGCGCACCGCTGTGGGAACAAGGCATCGACTTCGGCCACGGCACTGGCCACGGCGTCGGTTATTTTCTGAACGTGCATGAAGGCCCGCAGAGCATCAGCAAGGCCATTCCGAACGCCGACATGGCCATGCAGCCGGGCATGATCACGAGCATCGAACCGGGCGTCTACCGCCCCGGCCAGTGGGGCGTGCGCATCGAGAACCTGGTGCTCAATGTGCCGGCCAGCACGCCCGAGGGCGCCACTTTCGACGAGTTCCTGGAATTCGAGACGCTGACGCTCTGCCCCATCGACACCCGCTGCATCGACATGAGCCTGATGCGCGCGGATGAAGTGGCCTGGCTCAACGCCTACCACGCCACCGTGCGCGCGCGCCTGGCGCCGCGCGTGGGTGCGGCCGCGCTGGCGTGGCTGAACGAGCGCACGGAACCCCTTTCGAACATCTGAACATGGCGGCGCTCGGCATCGACCTCGGCGGCACCAAGGTCGAAGCTGCGCTGCTGGACGACACCGGCGCGGTACTCTGGAAGCAGCGCCTGCCCACACCGGCCGGCGACTACGGCGCCACCGTGCGCGCCATCGCAGCACTCATCGACGCGGCGCGCGCCGTGTGGGCACTCACCGACGCGGCGCGCGCCGTGTCGGGTGCGCGGATGGGCGGAGCGCTCAGCATCGGCATCGGCACGCCGGGCACGGTCACTGCGGCCGGGCTGATGAAGAACTGCAATTCCACCTGCCTGAACGGCCGCCCGCTGCAGGCCGACGTGGAGGCGGCTGTGGGCCAGCGCGTGGTGTTGATGAACGACGCCAACTGTCTGGCAATGTCCGAGGCCACCGACGGCGCAGGCGCCGGCGCGCCGGTGGTGTTTGCCGCCATCCTGGGCACCGGCACGGGCGCGGGCATCGCGGTACACGGCCGCGTGCTGACAGGCCCCAACGGCCTGGCCGGCGAATGGGGCCACAACCCGCTGCCCTGGGCCGATGCAGAGCAAGACCCGCTCTGGGCCTGCTACTGCGGCCGCAGCGGCTGTATCGAGACCCTGCTGTCAGGCCCAGGCCTGGCACGCGACCATGCACTGCACCACGGCGGCACGCTGGCTGCAGCGACCATCGCCGCGCGTGCAGGCGATGGCGACGAGGCTTGCGGCGCCACCCTCACGCGCCACAGCCACAGGCTGGCCCGCGCGCTGGCCAGCGTGATCAACCTGCTCGACCCCGACGTCATCGTGCTCGGCGGCGGGCTCTCACTGATGCCGCACCTGTACACCGAGGTGCCGGCGCTGTGGGCACGCTGGGTGTTCGGCGCAGGGGCCGACGGGCCGGTGAACACGCGCCTGCTGCCCGCGCTGCACGGCGACGCTTCTGGCGTGCGCGGTGCAGCCTGGGTGGGGCTGACGGCGGCGACACCCAGCCCCGACAAGGCGTCCTGGTGAGGTGCGCTCGAGTTCCAGCACCGATGGGTCGCAACCATCTGCTCCAGCCTGTCTGAACGGAACTTGGCATCTGGTCAGCACACGGTCTGACTCGGCCATGCGCGGGTGCTGGCGGCGAGTTCCGCGTCGACAAGCTTGCTGATGCTGGTCCCTTCCGACAACGCGCTGGCCTCCGCCAAGGCGACTTCCCCGCGCGTCCAGAGCAGATACGCCGCCATGTCGCCGCGGGCCCGGGCCAGACGGCTCTCGGCCTGGTCCAGCCAAAAAGCCCGAACCGGCGGCCTCGACGCTCGCGGGTGCCAGTGCGCAGAAGATCGGCCGCCTGACGGCCGGGCGCAGCATGCCGAACGCTCAGTCGAGTGCAACCTTCGCGCCGTCCAGCACCTGCAGCGCGTGTTCGTAGCCCCCGCGCTGCGTCCAGCACGGCCACCGTGCCGACCTGCCGCAGCCCGGCGGCCAGGTGCTCCGCAAAGTCGGCCAGCGCGGCAGCCGACAGGCCATCGCTGACCGGCAGCAGCCCGATCGCCACCGGCCGGTCGAGCCCGCCGCCCTGACCCTGGGTCTGCAGGCGCCGGATGATCTGCCGTGTCAGCGCAATCGACAGGGCCGCGCTGGTGGCCAACAGATGGTTGAACTCAAGCTTGCCCAGGCGCACCAGCACCGAATCGCGCACCGCCACCACGGTGGCCGAGCGCAGGTCGTCGGTGAACAGGCTCATCTCGCCAACCACCTGGCCACGCGTGATCTCGCGCACCGCGCGCTCGCAGCCGTCATCGCCCGTGATGCTGACGCGCAGCCGCCCACTGACCAGCACGAACATCGCGTCGCCCACTTCGCCCTGCGTCATCAATGACTGGCCGCCAGACAATTCCATCCACGCCAGCTGCTGCATCAGCAGCGCCAGCGCCGCCGGGTCAAGCTGGCCGAGAAAGTCGTTCAGGTGCCTGCGCAGCAGGTCCTCGAGGTAGTGCGGACGGTCAGGCATGGGTGGGGTTGACACAGCAGCCAGGGTAAGCCGGGGTAAGCCGGGGTAAGCCAGGGTGAGCCAGGGTGAGTGGGCAAGCCGGCTAGCTCAGCCGCCGTCGCCGCCGCGGCAGGCGCCATCTGTGTGCAGCAACTGCCACCCCGCGACTCGCCCGAAAGCGAAAGCGGCGGTCGGTCAACTGCTGCCGCTGGCGACATGCGGCTGCATGGCAGGCTGCATGGCAGGCTGCATGACACTGAGCGCACCACCGAGTCTTCAAGACCCATCTCAGGTACAACTCCGCTGGCGGTGGCGGACGCACGGCAGATTCAGCACCCGTCACCGTCAACGCACTGTGCCTTCACCAAACGCGAGCGCCTCGACATCCGCATCGCGCAGCACCGCGCCTTCGGCGTGCAGGCGGTCGAAGGCGGCGTCGCCCAGGGCGGCGCGGGCCTGTTGCACGGCGCGGGCGTGCGCCGCGGCTTCGTTGGGCTGGCGCTCGCCGACACGGGCGTTGGCGGCGTCGGCGTAACCCGCCAGCCGCGCGGCGGCTTCCAGGTGGCCGGCCAGCGCGGCCAGCAGCGCCAGGTAGTCGGCGAAGAAGGGCTGCATGTCGAACAGCGGCGCCTGCGCCCAGCCGGCACGCAGGTGCGGGTCGGCCTGCCCGTGTTCGCCCAGCGCCAGCAGCGCGGCTGACAGGTTGACGCGGGCAACGACCAGGCTTCGCTCATCGCGCCCGCCGGCCAGTGAGGCAACCAGGGCCACGCCGGTCGCCGCAGCCTGCGCCGGGTTGCCGGCGGCGAGTTCGGCGTCGACGAGGTTGCCGAGGCTGGTTCCATTCGCCCTCCCGCTGGCCTCCGCCATGGCGACCTGCCTGCGCGTCCAGTGCAGATACGCCGCCATGTCGCCCCGAGCCTGGGCCACAAAGGCCTCGGTCTCGACCAGACCAGAAGCCCGAACCGGCGGCCACGCCGGGTCGGCCAGCGCACGCGCTTGCGCGAGCGCCGCCTCGGCGGCTGGCAGGTTGCCGCCACGCGACTCGGCGCACGCGAGCGCAATCAGCGCCCGGTGGTGCGCCCACCGGGGCGGCGCCGCTTCAGTGACTGAGGACGGCGGCATGCGCGCCACGCAGCGGCGGGTCAGCACCAGAGCGCGCTGCGCTTGGGTAGTGCCGAACGAGCCAGCGAACAGCCTGCACGCCCTGACCAGCAGATCGGCACCGGCGATGCGCTCGATCAGCGGCTCGACCGCTTCCGCCAGCGACAGCCGCTCGCGGTGGGCGCTGTACGGCAACGCCCTGACCACCACCGTGGCGATCTGCACCATCGCGACAGCGTCGTCCGCCGCCCTGGCCCAGGCCAGCGCCTCGCGGCCGTTGTCCAGGTCGGCGGCCATCGACTGCTGCCATGCATCGACGCGAATGGTGCCTGAGTAGTACACCTCGTCAGCCGCATCGAAAAGCCCGGCCACAGCCTGCGCATGGCGCTGCCGCAGCGCCGCTTCTTCGCCCGCCTGCTGCAGCTTCTCGTGCGCAAAGAGGCGCGGCGTGTCGAGCAGCCTGTATCGCGGTTCTCGCGGCTCGGCCGCGTTGTCGGGCGTGTCATCGGCCACGATGGCCAGCACCAGCGAGCGGTCGACCAGCAGAGCCAGGGCGTCGAGCACGGCCCATTCGTCGAGGTCGCCTTCGCCTTCGCGGTCAGACACCACCTGCTGCACCAGCGTCAACGACGCGCTGCCCGCAAACACCGACAGCCTGCGGAACACGGCCCGCTCACGTGCTTCCAGAAACCCGTGGCTCCATTCGAGCGTGGCACGCAGCGTCTGCTGGCGCGCCGGCGCGATGCGGTTGCGGCTGCTGGTCAACACCTTGAGCCTGTCGCCCATTGAAGCGGCCAGCCGCTGCACGCCGAGCATCGGCGCGCGCGCAGCGGCCAGTTCGATGGCCAGCGGCAGGCCGTCGAGTTGCCGGCACAGCTCGATGACAGCGGGCGCGTTGGTGTCGGTGAGGGTGAAGCGGCTGTCTGCCGACTGCGCCCGCTCAGTGAACAGCGCCAGGGCACCGAAGCTCAACGCTTCGGCCGCCGGCAGTGGCCCCTGCGGCACGGCCAACGCGCCAATGCGGTGCACGCGCTCGCCCGCCAGCTTCAGTGGCGCCTGCGTGGTGACGACGAAACGAACGCCCGGCGCCTTGTCCAGCACAGTTTGAACCACACGCGCCACGCCATCAACCACCTGCTCGGCGTTGTCCAGCGCCACCAGCACGGTCAGCGGCGCCAGCGCGCCGCACAGGCCCTTGAGCGGGTCGCCGCTGCCGATGTGCACGCCCAGCGCCGCGCCGATGGCCGGGGGCAGGGCTTCCGGGTCGGTGACGGTGGCCAG
>JBBSCV010000228.1:0-6913 GCA_038249925.1 Burkholderiales bacterium | reverse complement strand
GCCCACCAGGAACAGCGTTTCGCACTCCACGTGGCGCAGGAAGTGCAGCAGTGCCTTGGCCTGGCAACCAGGGGTGCCCAGGTGCAGATCGCTGATCCACACCGTGCGCAGCCTCAGCGTGCCATCTGGCGTGCTTTCGTCTAAGACATCCGGAAGTTCATCGCGTCGCATCTCGGATGCCTATTTTTCGGCAGCGGCGCGACGCTGGCGTGACGCTGCGGCGTCAGGCCTGTGACGCCTGCCGCGCGGCGCCTGCCGTGGCCTGCGCCTGCAAGATGCCGTGCAGCACCTGCGGCACCTCGAACACCGCGCGGTTGTGCACTTGCGCCGCGTTGGCGCGGTAGCGCGGCAATTCGGCCACCAGTTCTTGCACCGCTGCGCCCACCTGGCCAAAGCTGCGCTTGACCACGCCCAGGCCGTGGGCCTGCACCCAGTCGGTGTTCCAGCGTTCCTGCGGCATGGTCCAGGCATTGCGCGTGACGATGACCGGCAGGCCCTGCTGCACCGCTTCGCTCAGGCTGCCGGGGCCGGGTTTGCCGATGAAGAAGTCGGCGCACTGCATCCAGCGCGCCACCTCGGTGGTGTAGCCCACCACCACGCGCGGCGCCGCGGCGGGCGTGGCCCGCAACTCGGCGGCCAGCGCCTGGTTGCGGCCGCACATCAGCACGAGCGGCGTGTCGCGCAGTGCAGCGCTGATGGGCTTCATCACACGCGAGCCCGTGCCGCCGAAAAGCACCAGGCCGGTGGGCGTGTGCGCGTCCAGGCCGGCTTCGCGGCGCAGCGTGGCCTTGTCGGCCAGCGGCGGCGTGTAGAAGTCGGGGCGCAGGATCATGCCGCTGGTGCGGTGCACTCGTTCCGGCGCGAAGCCCGCGTCCAGCGCCTGCTGCACCGCGTGTGCGGTGCCGCAGACGAGGTGTTGCGCGGTGCCCGGTTCCATCCAGAAGGCTGGAGGATGGTCGGCCATGTCGGTGAGCACGGTGACGAAGGGCACGCCGGGGCAGGCCATCGCCAGCGCGTCGTGCAGCGCGCGGTTGAAGTTGGGAATGAGGCTGACGACGAGGTCGGGCTGTGTCGCCTGCCAGTGTCGAGCCAGGCGTTGCACCAGCGTGCTGTGGCCCAGGCGGATGGCGCCCTGCAGCAACTTCAGCTCTTGCGCCAGGCCGAGCGTGAAGCCACTGGCCAGGCGCTTGTTGTAGACGTCTTCGGGCTCGATGCCGGTGACGCGGCGGAAGAGCCCGGCCGGGTCGAGCACCGCCGTCAGGTTCAGTTTGCGCGCGCGCCACGGCGAGCCCGGGCCGCCCATCACCCGTTCCAGCGCCTCGGCCGCGGCACGGTGGCCGCCGCCGGCGTTGAACCAGACGAGGTCGACGGTGGTCACCACGCAGGCAGCCTCATCAGCGCCTGCCCCATGCGCAGCGGGGTGCCGGTGGTGATGCCCTCGGCCAGCTGCACCCCGGGCGGTGCGAAGACGATGATGGTCGAGCCGTGTTCGAACCACCCGAGCTCCTGGCCTTTCAGCACGCTGTGATTGCAGCGCATCTGCGTCGGGCCGCGCCAGCGCAGGTGCAGCAACACGTCCAGGAAGTGCAGCCTGATGCTGGCCACCAGAATCGCCGCCACCGGCACCAGCGCCAGCTTGACGCCGCCCGGGCCTTGCAGGTCGATGCAGGCGCGTTCGTTGCGGCAGAACAGCGCCTTCACGCGCTGCAGCGCGATGGGGTTGACATTCCAGGTGTCGCCGGCGATGTAGCTCACGTGCCGTATGCGGCCGTCGCAAGGCGCGTGAAAGCGGTGGTACATCGCCGAGGTCAGGCGCAGCGTGACGTAGCTGCCGCCTTCGAAAGTCGCCGCACGGGCCGTGCTGCCCAAGAGTTCGGCCAGGCGGTAGGGCGAGCCCTTGGCCTGCAGCACCGTGCCCGCCTGCACCGTGCCATGCGCGCCGACGATGCCATCGCAGGGGCTGGCCAGCACGTCGTGGCGCGGGTCCACGGTGCGCGCGCCGGGCTTCAGCTCGCGGGTGAAACATTCGTGCAGGCTGTCGAAGTGCTGCAGCTTGGCATCGCGCAGATCGAGCTCGGTGAACAGCCGCCACACCGCGATGGAGGCGCGGCAGACCCAGGGGTTGCGGATCTTGCTGAACCAGCCCATGAAGCGCGTCAGCGCGATGCGTGGCACGCGGTTGGTGAGCAGGAAGTTCAGGTCTTCCTGCAGCAGCAGGCGGTCGCGCAGGGCAGCCAGGTTCATCCGGGGATGGTCGGCACCGGCCGTGACGCTGCCGTGAAGCTTTGAGGTCGGGGTGATGACTGCGCCTGGCAGGCACGCTGGCCTTCATCAAGGTGTCAATCGCAGCCTTTACAAAGCGGCTTCATCGTCGAACCCTGCTGACACCCATGAACGAACCCCTGGTCTTCACCGCCCTCGCCCTGGCCTCTGCGGCTTTGGCGTGGCCCATCGCGCGGCAGCGGCTGGAACTTTCGCTGGCCAAGCATCCGTCATTGACAGGCCACTCGCGCATGGCCAAGCGGGTGGCGCGGCTGCTGCCGGGTTATGCCTATGACGAGGCGCGTTTCTTCGCCTCTGACGGCGCGCCGCCAGACGTGCAGGCGGAACGCCGCGCGGGCTTCATGCGGCTGGCCGGCTTGCTGGCGCAGCGGCATGTCCACTCACTGGCTTTGACGAAAGAAGCGCGTCAAGGTCTGTCAGACCTGCAGTTCACCGGCGCCTACCGTGTGCCCTACCAGTACGGCCCCTACCTGCGCCAGCACATCGCGTTGGGCGCCTTCGTGCAGCGCACCGACGGTGTGACGGTGACCGACCTCGACGGCCAGGTCTTCATGGACCTCACCGGCAGCTACGGCGTCAACGTCTTCGGCCACGACTTCTACAAGGCCTGCATCGCCGAAGGCAGCGCGCGCGCCGCCGAGCTCGGCCCCATCCTGGGCAGCTACCACCCGGCGGTGGCGTGGAACGTCGAACAACTTCGCCGCATCTCGGGGCTGGACGAGGTCAGTTTCCACATGAGCGGCACCGAAGCCGTGATGCAGGCCGTGCGCCTGGCGCGCTATCACACGCGGCGCAAGTACCTGGTGCGCTTCAGCGGGGCCTATCACGGCTGGTGGGAAGACGTGCAGCCCGGCCCCGGCAACCCGCTGCCGCCGGGCAACACCTACACGCTGAAGGAGATGGACGACGACACGCTGCGCGTGCTGCGCCGGCGCAAGGACATTGCCTGCGTGCTGGTGAACCCGCTGCAGGCCCTGCACCCCAACCAATCTGCGCCTTCCGACAGCACGCTGGTCGACAGCAGCCGCAGTGCGCACTTCGACCAGAACCAGAAACAAGCCTACGCCGCATGGCTGCAGCAGCTGCGCCAGGTGTGCAGCGAGCGCGGCATCGTGCTGATCTTCGACGAGGTGTTCCTCGGCTTTCGACTCGCCCCGGGTGGCGCGCAGGAATACTTCGGCGTCAAGGCCGACATGGTGACCTACGGCAAGACGCTGGGCGGCGGCCTGCCGGTGGGCGTGGTGTGCGGCAGGGCGGCGCTGATGAAGCGCTACCGCGAAGAGCGGCCGGCCGACATCTGCTTTGCGCGCGGCACCTTCAATTCACATCCTTATGTGATGGCCGCGATGCAGGTCTTTCTCGAGCGCCTGCACAGTGAACCGGTGCGGGCGATGTATGCGCACCTGGACGCCGTCTGGGACAGCCGTGCGGCTTTGCTGAACCGGCGCCTGCTGGCGGCAAAGTTGCCAGTGCAGGTGGCCAACATGGGCAGCGTGTGGACGGTGTTCTACACGCTGCCCTCGCGCTACAACTGGATGCTGCAGTTCTACCTGCGTGAACAGGGCCTGCTGCTCAGCTGGGTGGGCACCGGGCGCCTGGTCTTCAGCCTGAACTACAGCGATGCCGACTTCGATGCCGTGTGCCAGCGCTTCGTGGCCGCGGCGCAGCAGATGCAGGCCGATGGCTGGTGGTGGCAGAGTGCGGCGCTGACCAACAAGGCCATCCGCCGCAACCTGCTGCGCGAGATGCTGCGCGAACGCTTCTGAAGGCTCAGCGCCGGTGCTGCCCGTGCAGCATCGGGTCGATGAGCTCACCGCGCAGCAGCGCCATCGGCGCGTGGCGGTAGAGCCAGGCGTCATGAAAGGGGTCGGTGATGATCTTCATCGCCCACACCAGCCCGGTCTGCACGTCGTACAGGAAAAACAGGTGCACGGTGCGGAAGAGCAAGCCGCCGACGCCCAGCGCCAGCCAGGCCATGCCCACGTCGTGCAGCCAGCCTTGCCAGCCGACCGCAGGCACGATCAGGCCGCCCAGCGAGGGCGCCAGCCACAGTGCCAGCGGCAGCGCCGCCCACACCACCATCAGCACCATCTTGCGCCGCAGGTTGTAGCCGACCTTGATGGCTTCCTTGTGATCGTGCGTGGCCTGGTTGACGTGGTCGTAGCCCTTGGGCTCGAAGAAGAAGTGGCCGGCCTGGCGGCTGGTCATGCTCACGCACCAGGCCAGCAGCGCCGCGGCCGCGGGGTGGACGAACAGCAGGCCGTAGGCGGCGATGAAGCTCAAGGCGCTGATGAAGTGCAGCGCCTGGTTGATGCGGCTGTGGTGGTAGTAGCGGTGGTCGTCCCAGCGCTGCGTGGCCAGGTCTTGCAGAAAGCTGCGGTCGGTCATCAAGGTCTGTTCCTCGTGCGGTGGACGTGACGGCATCGTGACCCCGGCCGATGAAGCACGCGTGAAGGGCGCGTGACGCCCGCATGTCTGGCCGCATGTCTGGCCGCCTGTCATCAGCCTGTTGCTTGAAGCCTTCACCATGCCGGCATGGGCCCAGCGCAAGACGAGACGATCCAAGTTGAGCATGACCTGCCCGCCCGGCCCTGCCTGCGTGTGGCCCTGGTGACCGAGACCTACCCGCCTGAAGTCAACGGCGTGGCCGCCACTCTGGCGCGCGTGGTCGACGGCCTGCGCCACCGCGGCCACCAGTTGCAGCTGGTGCGCCCGCGCCAGACAGACGCCGAGACCGGCGCTGGCGAGACCGGGTTCGCCGAGGTGCTGGTGCGCGGCCTGTCGATACCGCGCTACCCGCAGCTGAAGATGGGCCTGCCGGCACGGCGCGAGTTGCAGCACCTGTGGGCTGCGCAGCGGCCCGACGTGGTGCACATCGTCACCGAGGGGCCGCTCGGTTGGTCGGCGCTGCAGGCCGCGCGCCACTTGAAGCTGCCGGTGGTGAGTGACTTCCGCACCAACTTCCACGCCTACAGCGCGCACTATGGCTTGGGCTGGCTGCGCGCGCCGGTGATGGCCTACCTGCGCAAGTTCCACAACCGCACCCACAGCACCATGGTGCCGACGCAACTGTTGATGCGTGAATTGGCCGAAGCTGGCTTTGAACGCCTGCGTGTGGTGGCGCGCGGTGTCGACACCCGACGCTTCACCCCCGAGCGGCGCAGCGAAGCCCTGCGGGCGCAGTGGGGGGCGGGAACCCACACGCTGGTGGCGTTGTGCGTCGGGCGCCTGGCGGCCGAGAAGAATATGGGTGTGGTGCTCGATGCTGCTGCCGCGATGCGTGCACAGCACCCGGCCCTGCGGCTGGTGCTGGTGGGCGACGGCCCCGAGCGGGCGCGCCTGCAACAGCGCTGCCCCGACGCCGTGTTCAGCGGTGTGCGTCACGGCGACGACCTGGCCCGGCACTACGCTTCGGCCGATGTCTTTCTCTTCGCGAGCATGACCGAGACCTTCGGCAATGTGGTGCCCGAAGCCATGGCCAGCGGCTTGGCGGTGGTGGCCTACGACCATGCCGCCGCCGGCCAGCTGATACGCCATGGCGACAGCGGCCTGCTCGCGCGCATGGCTGAGCCGAGCGAGTTCTGCGGCGTCGCGCGCCGCGCAGCAACCGACCGTACCGTGCTGCGCGAAATGGGTACGCGTGCACGTCAGAGCGTGATGTCGCTGGACTGGGACCGCATCGTCGATGCGGTGGAGGCGGAATACGCCTTAGCGATTGCGAGCCCCGGCCAAAGCGCGGCCGTGACCTGGAAGCCTGCGCTGCCGGTGGGCTGAGTCCGCGGCCGTGCGGGTGAGTCCGGGCTTGATCGCTGTTTTCTGGCGCGATTGATGAAGCGCTGCACAAAGCACAGCGGCTTGCAGTGCGTGCACACATGCAAGCCGTTGAGATCACCGACGGCAACCAGGACCTTTTTCTCGCGCACTCGAAGCCCAGGCCAGCAGCCTGCAAGAGACGGCGGCTTCGATGAAACAGATCACCGGCACCGGGGGGACGGACGACACGGTGGTCGGCAGGTCGGTGCCGCGGTTCATGTCTGGGTGCGTCTGGGCTGCGCTGGGCTGCGCTGGGCGGGCTGTGTCCGATCTATTCTGCGCGAAGGCTGCGGGAAAATTGCGCCCGGGCTCGGGCAGGGGCTCAGCCCGGCACCGGTTCCGGCGCCGCTGCGGCGTAGCGGTTCGCAAGCAACTCGTGTTCTGACCGTTTCAGGATCTCCAGCCGGCCGTCGGCGTGTTCCACCAGCGCCGACAGAAAGAAAACGTGCAGCAACTGGGCGAGCCGAAAGCGCGCCGACTCATCGACTGTCAGATTGACAGACGAAGGCGCACGCGTTCGGCTTCCATGTCGTCACCGCGGCCGCGCTGGATGATCTCGCCTCGCTCCATCACGAGGTACTGGTCGGCCAGTTCGGCGGCGAAGTCGTAGTACTGCTCCACCAGCACGATGGCCATGGTGCCGCGGTCAGCCAGCATGCGGATGACGCGGCCGATGTCCTTGATGATGCTGGGCTGTATGCCTTCTGTGGGTTCGTCCAGCATCAGCAGCCTGGGGCCGGCCGCCAGCGCGCGCGCAATGGCCAACTGCTGTTGCTGCCCGCCGGACAGGTCGCCGCCGCGGCGATGGATCATCTGC
>JBBSCV010000227.1:0-6964 GCA_038249925.1 Burkholderiales bacterium | reverse complement strand
GCCAGGCGCACCTGGTGGTTGACGAGCTTGGCGAGGACGGGGCTGTTCATGGCGGTCTCCGAGGACTGGGGGCGCCGCATGCTAGCCCCGCACCGGGGCCCGAAGGCGTCGCCAGCGCGACGCCAGCGCCAAGCTCAAGCGCTCAGGGCGCTTTGGCCAGCGCCGTCACCGTGTATTGGCCGTCCAGCTTCTCGGCCGTGAAACGCACGCGGTCACCCACAACCACGCCGTCCAGCAGACCAGCGTCGCGCACGCGAAAGTTCATGGTCATCGGCGGCATGTCCAGACCCTTGAGCTCGCCGTGTTTCAGCGTGATGCGGCCACCGGCCTTGTCGAGCTTGGTGACCTCACCGCCAGCAGTGGCGGCCTGCGCCGAAGCGGCGATGCTCACCACCGCAACGGCCAGACCCAACAAACCCACGAGCAAGCGCTTCATGTCATCTCCTCATTGCCGCATGTGTGGCGGCCCTGGTTTCGAGTGTGCCGCAGTTGAATGGTTCCTTGGCGGGCACTCCGGCGCCGGTAGCAGCGACGGCAGCGCGCCTTCCTACAATGCCGCGAGCGCCCTGCCAGACGAGAGAAAGTGCACGCGATGAGCAGCCCCGAACCCGACCTGTCCCACATCACCCCTCGCGACCAGGCCGAGATCCTGGCCCAGGCCCTGCCGTACATCCGCAAGTTCCACGGCAAGACAATCGTCATCAAGTACGGCGGCAACGCCATGACCGACCCGGCGCTGCAGGCCGACTTCGCCGAAGACGTGGTGCTGCTCAAGCTCGTGGGCATGAACCCCATCGTCGTGCACGGCGGCGGGCCGCAGATCGACGACGCGCTGGCCAAGCTCGGGAAGAAGGGCACCTTCATCCAGGGCATGCGCGTCACCGACGAAGAGACCATGGAGGTTGTGGAGTGGGTGCTGGGCGGCCAGGTGCAGCAGGACATCGTCGGACTGATCAACGCCGCTGGCGGCAAGGCGGTGGGACTGACGGGCTGGGACGGCGGGCTCATTCGTGCGCGCAAGCTGAAGATGGCCGACAAGGACGACCCCACGATCGAACACGACATCGGCCTGGTGGGCGAGATCACCGCCATCGACCCGGCCGTGGTGAAGGCGCTGCAGGACGACCAGTTCATCCCCGTCATAAGCCCCATCGGCTTCGGAGAGAACAACGAGAGCTTCAACATCAACGCCGACATGGTGGCCTCGAAGCTGGCGACGGTGCTGAAGGCCGAGAAGCTGGTGATGCTGACCAACATCAGGGGCGTGCTGAACAAGGCCGGCGAATTGCTGACCGAGCTGACGGCGCGGCAGATCGACGAGTTGATCGCCGACGGCACCATCAGCGGCGGCATGCTGCCCAAACTGGCCGGCGCCATCGACGCGGCCAAGAGCGGCGTCAATGCCGTGCATGTGGTGGACGGGCGCGTGCCACACGCGATGCTGCTGGAGATCCTGACCGACCAGGCCTACGGCACCATGATCCGTTCGCACTGACTGATTGACTGATTGAATGAGTGACCGACCGGTGCTTCGGCTCGGAACGAAGCGATGTCTTGCATCAAGAACGTGAGTTTTCGCGCGCTGTGAAGCAAGCGGCCAGAGCTGTCTTGAACCCTGCCCGCACGGTCTGGCTCTTCGACCTGGACGACACCTTGCACGACGCCCACACGGCGTCGATGGCGCAGATACGCGACGCGATGGGTGACTACATCGAGCAGCGCCTGGGCTACCCGCGTGCAGAAGCCGAGGCGCTGCGCAACCGCCACTGGCACCGCTACGGCGCCACGCTGCTGGGCCTGGTGAAACACCAGGGCGTGGACGCCGCACATTTTTTGCACCACACTCACTTGCTGCCGGGGTTGGAGATGCGGGTGCGCGGCCACGGCCCCGACCTCGCTGCGCTGGCCCGACTGCCCGGGCGGCGCTACCTGCTGACCAACGCGCCTGCGGTTTACGCCGCCCGGGTGCTGGGCGCGTTGGGCATCGCCCACCTGTTCGACGGCGTCATTGCCATCGAAGCGATGCGGATGTTCAGCCAGCTGCGCCCCAAGCCCGACGCCCGCATGTTTCGCGCCCTGGCCGCGCGCCTGGGCGTACCGCCTTCACACTGCGTGCTGGTGGAAGACACGCTGGTGCACCAGAAAGCCGCGCGCAGCGTGGGCATGCGCACGGTGTGGATGCAGCGCTGGCTGGCATGGCCCGGTGCACGACCCCATCGCAAGCCCGCGTATGTGGACCGGCGTGTGCACAAGTTGAACGATCTGCTGCGCCGACCGCCTTGAGAGCCTGCAACCCGGCTCAAGACCCGAGGCCAATTTCTCGTGCGCGGACCACCGCCTCGGTGCGGTTGCGGGCGTGCAAGGCACGCAACACCGCGGCGATGTGCAGCTTCACCGTGCCTTCGCCGATACCCAGTTCACGCGCGATCTGCTTGTTGGGCTGGCCCTGCATCAGACAGCGCAGCACATCCTGCTGGCGTGGCGTCAGCGAGGCGGGGCTCGCACGCGCGGTCTGCTGGATGCCCGCAAGCGCCTGCGCTGGCACATAACACCCGCCGTCGAGCACCAGGCGCAGCACCTGCTGCGTGACAGCCGCCGTTTCGGCCTTGGGAAGAAAGCCGACCGCGCCTGCCGCCAGCACGGCACGCGCGGCGGCCGGGTCGTCGTCACCCGATACCACGAGCAGGCGCACGGCCGGAAACCGCAGGCGCAGCGCCGCAACGCCGGCCGCGCCCTGCATGCCGGGCATGTGCAGATCCAGCAGCGCCAGCGCAGGCATGTGCGCCTGCAGCAGCGCCTCGGCGGCCGGGCGATCGCCGGCCTCCAGCACTTCGGCATGCGGCAGCAGACCGCGCAGTGCGCGCACGAGGGCATCGCGCACGAGCGGGTGGTCGTCGGCGATCAGGACCTTCATGGCCGCACGTTCATGGCCGCAAATTCATGTCGGCACTTTGATGGCCCGCCCGATGCGTCATCTGTGCGTGGCGCGCTGCGGCCACGCGCTGTGGCTCGGGCGCGGCCAGCGGCAAGCCTTCGACAAAGAAAACCGAGCCGCGGCCAGGGCGCGAGTGCAGCGCCAGCCGCAACTGCAGTTGCTGCACGAGATCACGCACGAGCGCCAGACCGAGGCCGACGCCGGACATCGGCGAGGCGTCGTGAACATGCGACGGCAAACGCTGGAAATCCTGAAACACGCGCTCCTGGTCAAGCTCCGAGATGCCCGGGCCGGTGTCCCAGACCTCCAGGCGCAGCGTGGCCGACCCGTGCGCAGAACGGCGGCGCAGGGCGAGCAGAACGCCGCCCTGCTGCGTGTACTTCACGGCGTTGTCCAGCAGGTTGCGCAGCACGCGTTCCAGCAGCAGCGCGTCGGTGACGGTGGCTGCGTCCTCGTCGTGCACGCGCAGCGCCACGCGCAGGCCCCGCGCCTCGGCCAGCGCTGCGGTTTCGTCCGCCAGGCGGCGCAGCAGCGGGGCCATCGGCAGCACGTCCCAGCGCGGCAGCACGGTGCCGGCGTTGATGCGCGACACATCCAGCAGCGTGCCCGCCATGGCCTGCAGCGCCACCACTGCCGCGGCCAGACGCTGCACGGTGGCCTGCTCTTCGGCGCCCAGCGGCGCGGTGCGCAACGTTTCCAGCTGAAGCGCCAGCACATGCACGGGCTGGCGCAGTTCATGGCTGGCGGCGGCCAGGAAACGGGTCTTGGCCTGATCGGCCTCGTCGGCCATGCGCTGCTGCGCCTGCAGGCGGGAATCGGCGGCTTCAGCGGCTTCGCGGGCGGCTGCCTGCTGCGCCTGGGCGGCCAACCGCAGCGCCTGGGCATGTGCATGCAGGCGCGTGTGGCGGCCGGCCAGCAGCCACACCGCCAGCGCCACGGCCACCATCACGACCCAGGACAGCGCAGCGGGTGCCGGCTGCCAGACCATCAGCGCCGCCGCGCCCATCAGCACTGCGGCGAGCCCGGCCTGGCCCGGCCGGCGGCGTTGCAGCGCAGAAGAAAGCAAGGCCAGCGCGAGCAAACCCAGACCCACGGCAGCGGCCAGCGCGGGCGCGTGCAGAGCGTGGGGACTGGGTTCCAGCAGAAGCGGCATTCGGGCGGGGCGAGCGGTGGACGACTGACTGCGAACGGCAAACGACAAACGTCAAACCGCAAACGGCGGGCGGCGCCGAATTGTCAGTGCCGGCCCGCGTCGAACGCCAGCACCCCCATTTGGGCGGCGGCAAGCGCTGGCACTGGGTAAAGAAGAGCGTTTGCGTCAGGTATGTCAGTGTTTACCTGCAAGCTTTCGCCCGCAGGCCGTGTGCCAGAATCTTTTCACCTGATCCTGCCTGCTCACGCTTGCCCCTGCCACCCCCATGCCCGACGTGCTCGACGTGCCAGAAGAAGAAACACCTGCCGGCACGGACGACCTCGAAGCGGAAGTGTCGACCGAGGCACCGGGCGCAACAACAGGCCCGACAACAGGCACCCCACCCGCCCGCAAACGGCCCAAACCCGGCGAACGGCGGGTGCAGATCCTGCAAACCCTGGCCGGCATGCTGGAACAGCCGGGTGCCGACCGCATCACCACCGCTGCGCTGGCGGCCAAGCTGGCGGTGAGCGAGGCCGCGCTCTACCGCCATTTCGCCAGCAAGGCGCAGATGTTCGAAGGGCTCATCGAGTTCATCGAAGGCAGCGTCTTCACGCTCGTCAACCAGATCACCGAGCGTGAAACCTCGGGCGCCGTGCAGGCGCAGAAGATGGTGGCGGTGCTGCTGCAGTTCGGCGAGAAGAACCCGGGCATGACCCGCGTGATGGTGGGTGACGCGCTGGTGTTCGAACACGAACGCCTGTCGCTGCGCATGAACCAGTTCTTCGACCGGCTGGAATCGCAACTGCGCACCAGCTTGCGCGCGGCCGCCGAGGCCGCCGGTTCGCCAACGCCCACGGTGGACGCCCAGGCGCTGGCATCGGCGCTGACCTCGCTGGCCATCGGCCGGCTGCAGCGGTATGCGCGCTCTGGTTTCAAGCGCCTGCCCACCGAGCACCTGGAACCTGCACTGCACCGCCTGACGACCTGAGACCGTGGTGGTGGATGTCGAAGCCGGCGGCACCGTGCTGCGGCTGTTGCCCCAGCGTGCCGCCTACCTGCCCGAACACCGCACGCTGCTGGTGGCCGACGCCCACATCGGCAAGGCCGTGAGCTTTCGCCGCCTGGGTGTGCCAGTGCCCGGCGGTACCACCAGCGAAACCCTGCAGCGCCTGAGCGATGCCGTGGCCGCCACGGGCTCGCTGCACATCGTCTTCCTGGGCGACCTGCTGCACTCGGCACGTTCACGCGCTGCCGCCACCTGGGCTGCGGTCGCGCACTGGCGTGAGGCGCACGCCGAACTTCAACTCACCCTGGTGCGTGGCAACCACGACACCCACGCCGGCGACCCGCCGCCGGAATGGGGCGTGCGCTGTGTCGATGAACCGCTGCACCTCGGTGGCCTGGCGCTGTGCCACCACCCGCAGCCCGTGGCTGGCGCCTACGTGCTGGCCGGGCACATCCACCCCGCCGTGGTGCTGGGCGGCCGCGCGCACCAGCGCCTGCGGCTGCCGTGTTTCCACCTCGGCGCAGAAGTCGGCGTGTTGCCGGCTTTCGGTGCCTTCACGGGCATGCATGTCATGGCACGTGGTGCGGGCGAGCGCGTCTACATCGTCGCGGGCGACGAAGTGCGCGCCCTGCCCGCCGCCTAAAATTGCCCCCTATGAACGCTGCGTTTGAACAACTGCTGGTGCGCGCCGAGTCGCTGCTGGCGCGGCTGGAACACATCCTGCCCCACGCCGCCACCGCACCCGACTGGGGCGCTTCGGTGGCCTTTCGCTATCGCAAGCGCGGCAGCGCCGGCGTGCTGGAGCCGGTGAAACACGTCTCGCGCATCACCGCAGCCGACCTGAAAGAGGTCGACGCGCAGAAAGAACGCCTGCAGCGCAACACACGGCAGTTCGTCGCGGGTCTGGGTGCCAACAACGTGTTGCTGACAGGCGCACGCGGCACCGGCAAGAGCAGCCTGGTGAAGGCCATGCTCAACGAACACGCGGCGCAGGGGCTGCGGCTGATCGAGGTGGACAAGGCCGATCTGATCGACCTGCCCGACCTCGTCGACCTCGTGGCCGAACGGCCCGAGAAGTTCATCGTCTTCTGCGACGACCTCAGCTTCGACGAAGGCGAGCCCGGCTACAAGGCGCTGAAGAGCGTGCTCGACGGCAGCGTGTCTGCGGCCAGCGACAACCTGCTGATCTACGCTACCAGCAACCGCCGCCACCTGATGCCCGAATACATGAAGGAAAACCTCAGCTACCAGCACACGGAAGACGGCGAGGTACATCCGGGCGAGGTCGTGGAAGAGAAGATTTCGCTGAGCGAACGCTTTGGCCTCTGGATCAGCTTCTACCCCTTCACACAGGCCGAATACCTGGCCATCGCGGCGCAATGGCTGCGCCATTTCGGCGCGAGTGAAGAGGCCATTGCCGCAGCGCGGCAAGACAGCCTGGTGTGGGCACTCGAGCGCGGCAGCCGCAGCGGCCGTGTTGCGCAACAGTTTGCGCGCGACCACGCGGGGCGCCACGGTGGTTGAAGCCACCGACCGCACGCCCGTCGACGTGGCCGTGGGCGTGCTCATCGACGCGCAAGGCCGCTTCCTGCTGACCAGCCGCCCAGTGGGCAAGGTCTATGCCGGTTTCTGGGAATTCCCGGGCGGCAAGCTGGAAGCCACAGAAACGGTCGAACAAGCGCTGCGGCGCGAATTGCAAGAGGAACTGGGCATCACCATCGCCACGGCACAGCCCTGGAAGATCGAGCTGATGGACTACCCGCACGCCCGCGTGCGACTGCACTTCTGCAAGGTGTGGCAGTGGACCGGCGACTTCGAAATGCGCGAAGGCCAGACCATGGCCTGGCAAGCCTTGCCGGTGCAAGTCGGCCCGGTGCTGCCGGGCACG
>JBBSCV010000226.1:0-6979 GCA_038249925.1 Burkholderiales bacterium | reverse complement strand
GCTTGCGCCAGCAGCCCCTGCGCGCGCATGTCGAAGGCCAGGCGGTTGGGCAGGCCGGTCAGCGCGTCGTGCATCGCCAGGTGCTGGATGCGCTGCTGCGCCTGTTCCCGGTCGCGCAGGTCGCGCACGATGGTCATGCGCAGACGTTCGCCCTGGAACTGCATCGTTCGCACGATGAATTCCACCGGGACCTCGTGGCCGCCGCGGTGCAGCAGGGCGCTGTCGTAGCTGATCTCCAGGCTGGCGGCGATGACCTCGGCCACGCGCTGGCGCTGCAGTGGCGCGACGAAGTCCAGCGTCGAGCGGCCCAGCATCTCGGGCAGCGTGTACCCCAGCAGCGCCAGCAGCGGCGGGTTGGCATCGGTGATGAAGCCGCCCTGGTGGAACACGATGCCCTCGGCGCTGGCGTGCATGAACTTGGCCAGACGCTCTTCGCTGTCGCGCAGCGCGGCCTCGGATTGACGGTGGCGCGTGATGTCGCTGATGAGCACGAAGGCGCCTACCGGCTCGGGTTCCAGGCCCTCGCCGGGTGCTTGCAGGTGCGGCAGCAGGTGCACCTCCAGATGCCGCTGCGTGCCGGCGGCATCGGTGATGTCGCGTTCGTAGCGCGAGCCCCGCCGCTCTTGCATCACACGGTCGACCTGGGGCTGGATCTGCGCTGCGGCTTCTTCGCCGATGACTTCGGCCACGCTCAGGCCGATGATGGATTCTTCGGTGCGGCCGAACATCTCGGCATAACCGCGGTTGGCATAGCGGCAGGTGTTGCCCTGGCGCTCGAAGTAGGCAATGGCCGCCGGCACGTTGTTGCACAGCAGCGTGAACTGCGCGATGCGGTCCTGCAGCACACGCGGCAACGCAGGCGTGGGCAGGGCGTCGCCGTTCATGCGGCAGCCTTCACCTGATGGCCTGCTCGACGGTGTCAGCCGCCAGGCACAGGTCTTCCCAGGCCCTGGCCTTTTCACCGGGGCTGCGCAGCAGGTAAGCCGGGTGATAGCTCACGACCAGCGGCACACCCTGGTAGCGGTGCACCTGGCCGCGCAGGCGGCCGATGGGCGCGTCGCTGCGCATCAGCGACTGCACCGCGAACCGCCCCATCGCCAGGATGATGCGTGGTTGCTGCAGTTCGATCTGCCGCACCAGGAAGGGCTCGCACTGCGCCAGTTCTTCGGCGCTCGGGTTGCGGTTGCGCGGTGGCCGGCATTTCAGGGCATTGGCGATGTAGACGCTGCGCTCGGGCGGGCCGTCGCTGCCGCGAGAAAGGTTCAGCGCGGCCAGCATGCGGTCGAGCAACTGGCCAGAAGCGCCGACAAAGGGCTCGCCCTCGCGGTCCTCGTCTTCGCCCGGCGCCTCGCCGACGACCATCCAGTGCGCCTGCGGATGTCCGACACCGAAGACCGTCTGCGTGCGGCCTTCGCACAGGCCGCAGGCGCGACAGGCCGCCACGCTTTCGCGCAATGCCAGCCAATCCAGGCCAGCCAGGTCGGCACGGACAGGATCCGCATGACTTTGGGGGGCAGCTTTGGTAGCGCCTCGAGTGGCGCGCGCCGGCACGGGCGCGGGCGCTGACATCGGTGCAGGCGGTTCAGGCGGGGAAGGCGCCTTGGGCGCTGCCTCGGCCGCTGCAGTCACAGCGGCAGGCACCGTGGGCTCGGCTTCTGGCGACGCCCACACGCGCAGGCCCATCGCCTGCAGCAAAGCCTGCTGGCGATCAGACCAGGGCATGCGCGGCCGCATCCGGCGGCATGCCGTCGATCGCCAGGCTCATCACCACCGCGTCCTCGCGGCGCAAGACGGCCGGGTAGTAGCCGCGGCGCAGGCCCGCTTCGGCAAAACCCAGCCGGCGATAGAGCGCGCGGGCGCGGTGGTTGCTCTCGCGCACCTCCAGCCACAGCGTGGCGGCCCTGGCGGCCAGCGCGTGCTGCTGCAGCACCGCCATCATCGTGCGGCCGTGTCCCTGCCCTTGCTGCTCTGGCGCCACGGTGATGTTCAGCAGGTGAAGTTCATCGACACCCGGCATGGCAACGAAGTAGGCCACCACGGCCTCATCCTCGAACCAGACTTCGGCCAGATAGCCGGCGGCCAGCGAATCGGTGAAGTTGCCGCGGCTCCAGGGGTAGCTGTAGGCGCGCTGCTCTACCGCGACGACAAGGTCGAGATCACGCACCGTCATCGCGCGGCGCCTCGGGTACGGCTCCAGCACCGCGTTCATGGCGTGGTGGCTGCGGGCTTGCGCGGCGCCTCTGGTGGTGCTGCCTCTTGTCTTACCGCCTGGCCCGCGGTGAGTGCAGCGGTGAGTGCAGCGGTGAGTGCAGCGGTGAGTGCAGCCGTGCGTTCAGCCGTGGTGAAGGCCACCTTGTCGCGCAGGTACAGCGGCAGGGCTTCTGCGGCGGCGATACCCTCGCCGGCAGCGGCAGCGTGCACCGCCAGGCGCAGCAGCGCGACGGCGCGGCCGGCTTCCCGCGGCCACAAGGCGGCACCTTGGGGCCGCGCCAGGCGCTCACCGAAGGCCGACCAGGCGGTGCCCGCCAAAGCCTGCAGGGGCAACCCGGCCCAGGCCGCTTCCAGCGCCGGCAGCGTGTACAGCGCTGGCGGGTGCAGCACGTGCCAGGCACCGCCTTGCCAGCGGTAGGCGGCCGCATAACTCTCTTCCATGCGCGCATCCATCGCCACGCCGACGCTGAAACCTTCGCCACCATGGGCCTGGGCGCGGGCGTCTTCGGCCACGATCAGCAGGCTGTCGATGGCCAGCAGCGGCCGGTCGAGGCCGTAGCCCAGCCCCTGCGCCACGGCACACGCGGTGCGCAGACCGGTGAACGCCCCGGGGCCGCGGCCGAAGGCGATGAAGTCCAGCGCCGCCGGCACCAGCCCCGCAGCGGCCAGCAGCCTGTGCACCTGCGGCAGCAGCGTGGCCGAGGCCGCTGCGCCGCCGGGCGCGTCCACGCACCAGGGCCCACCAGGGGCTGCCAAGGCCACGGCCAGACTCTCGGTGGCGGTGTCGAAGGCCAACACGCGGGGGGGCGCGGCAGGCATCGGCAAGGGGGCTGGCGGGCTCATGCAACGAGTTTATGCCGCGCCATCGACACCGTCTTTCGGAGGTCTGATGACTCGAAGCACCGCGGTGGCGTGCCCCGATGCCGTCGAACCCACTGATGCGCTGGAACGATGCGCTAGAACGGGTTGCGCTGCGCGCGGCTCACGGCCAGAGAGGCCAACTGCGCGTGCCCCCCAGGGGCCAGGCGGATGTCATCGGCCCACAGCGAGGCCCCAGCCACGGCATCGGGCAGCAGCGTGGCTGTGGTGCAAGTGGGCAGCGGTGCCGTGCAGATGGCGGCCACGGCGTTGCCGATGCCGGCGCCGGGCGGAAAGCGGTCGATGGCCTGGAACTGAAGCTGGGCTTGCATCAGGCCAACGAAACGACCGTCGAGAAGCACGCTCACGCCCAGTTGTTCGTTGTAGGCGGTGGTCAGACGCGAGAGCAGCGCAGCGCGGTCGACACCGCCACCGCCCAGGGCACTCTGCGCACGCGCGAAAGGCGTGAGGCCGAGGTCGGGCAGGTCGGAGACCACCACCTTGGCGCCCAGGCTGACCAGGCGGTTGACGATCTGCGCGGCGCGCCGGCCGCGCGCGCGGGCCTCGGCGATGATCGTGGCTTCACTGAGGCCGGGGTAAAGCGCATAGAGCTCCAGCAGGTCGTTCGTGCCCACCAGCACGGTGGCCAGGTCCTTGTCGCGAAAACCACCCGCGGCCACCTGCGCTTCGACCTGGGCCGCCACGTCGGCCACCTTGGCACCGGGAATGGCCAACATGCGCGCCCTGGGTTCGGGCTCGAAACCGGGGTTGCACTCGGCGAAGACGAAGCCATAGACGCCGGCCAGCTGCTGCACCCAGATCGGGTTGCCGTTGCAGTTCAGCACGCCGTTTTCACCGAGTGCGTTGACGCTGTAGCTGCGGCCGTTGGGGTCGAGCGAGCTGTCGTCGTCACCGAAGACGAGCAAGCGCTTGGGCACGAAGGGGTCGAACTGCGTGCTGCCGCCGCCGCAGGCGGACAACAGCGCGAGCGACATCGCGGCTGCCATCATCACCCACCGGCCTGCCGAGGTGCGCCCTCGTGCGAGGGCCTTGCTGCTGAAAGTCATCTTTGCTCCGAATTCGGGGTGCCCGCCCAGGCCCTGAGGGGCGCTCAAGCTGCGGCGCGCTGCAGGCGGTCGCGAACGCCGTCCCATGCCGGGCCCGGCGGTGGCCGCTGGACCCAGATGGCGCTGACGCCGACGGCGTCAAACTCGCGAAGCACCGCGAAGAGTTCGTGGGCCACTGCAGCTGGCTGTGCCGGCATCGGCCTGTGCTGCCAGCCCGCATCAAGAACCGCGGCCGCCGGCACAGCCCGCGAATATACCGCGATGCACTCAGCCGCCCTGGCCTCCTCAGGCGCGGTCTCCCAGGGCGGTTGACGCGCGTCGAACAGGCGCACGGTCGCACGCGGCGCATAGTGCGAGGCGAGCGTGCCCGAAGCGCGTGGCGAAGCCGCATCGGGCGCAGCCAGCGGGCGGCCGAGCACGGCTTCGAGGCGCGCCCGGCCGAGCTGGCCCGGACGCAGCAAGGCAGGCTGCGCGCGCGTGCAATCGACGATGGCCGATTCGATGCCGACATCGCAGATGCCGCCATCCAGCACCGTCAGCGCGGCACCGAACTCGGCCACGACATGCGCTGCCTGCGTGGGGCTGACGCGGCCGAAAAGGTTGGCGCTGGGCGCAGCCACTCCCGCCACGCCCAACAACGCAGCTTCGCGCAGCAGCGCCAGCGCCACGGGGTGCGCCGGCACGCGCAGCCCGATGCTGTCCTGCCCACCCGCCGCAGACGCTGCCACCCCGGCACGCCGCGGCACGATGAGGGTCAGCGGACCGGGCCAGAACGCGGCCATCAGGCGCCGTGCCGCAGGGCTGAGGTCGGCTGCGAAGGTAGATGCTGCGACCGCGTCGGCCACATGCACGATCAACGGGTGACCACTGGGCCGACCCTTGGCGGCATAGATGCGCGCCACGGCTGCATCGTCGTCGGCACGGGCGCCCAGCCCGTAGACCGTTTCAGTGGCAAAGGCCACGAGTTCACCCGCAGCCAAGCGAGCCGCAGCTTCGCGCACAGCATGGGGGTCGCGCCCCGAAAGCACCGGCATGGCAGCGCGCCTTGCCGCTAGAAGGCCGGCAGGCCCAGCAACTCTGCGGCCTGCAGCGCCACGGCCCGAGCCTGCGCGGCGCTGGCCGCAGTGACCGTGAGATGGCCCATCTTGCGGCCGCGGCGGGCCTCGGCCTTGCCGTACAAGTGCAAGTGCACACCGGGCAGCGCCAGCACGGCGGGCCAGTCCGGCGTGAGCGGCGTGAGCCCCGTGAGCGGCGCAGGCGCAGACGCAGGCGCAGACGCAGACGCAGACGCAGACGCATCACCGCGGAACCACAAATCACCCAGCAGGTTCAGCATCACCGCTGGCGAATGCAGGCGCGGCGCCACCAGAGGCAGGCCGACGAGCGTGCGCAGTTGCAGGTCGAACTGCGACACATCGCAGGCATCCAGGCTGTAGTGCCCCGAGTTGTGCGGGCGCGGCGCCATCTCGTTGGCCACCAGGCTGCCGTCTTCGAGCACGAAGAATTCAACGCACAGCACACCCACATAGGCCAGCGCCTGCGCCAGCTGCTGTGCGAGTTGAACGGCCAGCGCGGCGGTGGCCTCGGGCACGTCGGGTGCCGGCACCTGCGTCACGGCAAGGATGCCGCCGCGGTGCAGGTTCTGCTGCACAGGCAGGTGCACCACATCGCCGTCGGCACCGCGCGCGACGATGACGCTGATTTCCAGCCGCAACGGCAGTCGCTGCTCCAGCACGCAGTCCACACCGCCCAGCGCTGCCCACGCGGCCGGCAGTTCCGCCAGCGTCATCACCGTGGCCTGGCCCTTGCCGTCGTAGCCCAGGCTGGCTGTCTTCAAGATGCCCGGCAACAGCGCGGCCAGTGTGGGCGATGCAGCAGCTTGGGCACTGTCGACCTGCGCATGCGGCGCGCAAGGTACGCCCGCCGCCAGGAACGCCGCCTTTTCACGCGCACGGTGCTGGCAGACCTCCACCGCGTCGGCCGGCGGCGACACAGTGCAGGTGGCAGCCAGCGCGCGCAGCGCAGCGGCCGGCACGTTCTCGAACTCGGTGGTGACGGCCGCGCAGCCGCTGGCCAGCGCGGCCAGCGCTGCAGGGTCTGCATAGGCAGCACGCAAATGCGCATCGGCCGCAGCGCCTGCAGGGCTGGCCGCGTCGGGTTCCAGCACCGTGACGCGATAGCCATGCGTCTGCGCCGCATGCACGAACATGCGCCCGAGCTGGCCACCCCCCAGAACACCCAGGCGCGCGACGCCGGGCAGCAGCGGCAGGCTCGGCAGGCTCGGCAGGCGGGGCCGCTGTGGCGGGCGTGGCAACGGTTCTTGTGCCGGCGGCTGTGCGCCGGCATCGCGAGCGACGGCGTTCATCGCAAGTCTTGCGTCATCGCGCGCGCCGCATCGGTCTGCCGCCTGCGGTAATCCTGCAGCGCCTGGCGCAGGCCAGCGTCTTCGTTGGCCAGCATGGCCAGCGCGAACAGCGCCGCATTGGCAGCGCCCGCGGCGCCGATGGCGAAGGTAGCGACAGGAATGCCCCTGGGCATCTGCACGATGGAATAGAGCGAATCGACGCCCTGCAGATACTTGCTGGCCACAGGCACCCCGAGCACCGGCACCACAGTCTTGGCGGCCAGCATGCCCGGCAGGTGTGCCGCGCCGCCCGCGCCTGCAATGATGGCCTTCAGACCACGCGCAGCCGCGCCCTCGGCGAACGCGAACATTTCATCAGGCATGCGGTGGGCGGAGACGACAAGTTTCTCGTAGGAAACGCCAAACTCGTCGAGGATGGCGGCGGCATGCTGGAGGGTGTCCCAGTCGCTGGAGGAGCCCATGGCTAGGGCGATTGATG
>JBBSCV010000225.1:0-7005 GCA_038249925.1 Burkholderiales bacterium | reverse complement strand
GTTCTGGCCGCAGTTGTCGAGACGGCCTGCGCCGACGGATCGATGAGTTGGGTTTCCTTTCACCGCCACAGGGGTCAGCCGGCATTCAGCGAAAGTGACGCACGCACGATGTCGGCGCTGGCGCCGCACATGCGCCAGGTGCTGAGGCTGCACCGCCGCCTCGCACCACAGATAGCCGTCGGCGCAACCTTGCGCGAGGTCGTGCAGCGCATGGAGACTCCACTGATCTTCGTCGGAACCGATGGGCGCATCGTGGATCGCAATGCGGCCGCTCAAGTCGCGTTGCAGGGCACGCCATGCTGGTTGCGCGACCGAACCGGTCGGCTTCTCGTCTCAGAGAACGGGCGTTGGCAAGACGTGTCGACATGGCTGCCCAACTTGCGCAACGGCGCCAGCCTCGTCGTCGATCTCGTCAACGAGGAGAATCACTGCGCGACGCTGGAAGTCTTTCCGATCGCGGCTGCCTTTGCCGACCATGTCGCGAGCCATCCCGCCGCCGCCATCTGCTGCCTGAAGCCCGGCGCGCGCGACCGAATGCATGCACTGCGCCGGACATTCGGCCTGAGAGAGTGAGAGTTTTTCCCCCGCCTCGTCCAGCGATCTGATCAGCGGCTACGCTCAAGGTATGACGACACCCACCGATTGCGACGTGCTGGCGGCCGAGACATCGCTATTCGAGGATCTTGCGCCGCCGACTTCGGCGCAGTTGCGCCAAGCGCAGTTGACCGCTGCGAGCAGGCGAAGCCAAGGCTCGCCCCGGCTGCGCCAGCCCAACCGTTCTCAGATCGAGCTGCGGGCCTCGGACCTGGAGTCCTTGCTGGCCGAAGACCATCGTGCCCGGCTGGTCTGGGGCTACGTCGTGCACCAGGACCTGAGCAGGTTGTTCGATGCGGTGAGGGCTCGCGGCAGCAATGCCGGGCGTGCGGCGATCGACCCGCAGATCCTGTTCGCGCTGTGGCTGTACGCAACGCTCGATGGCGTGGGCAGCGGGCGTGAAGTGGCGCGGCTGAGCCAAGAGCACGATGCCTACCGGTGGATCTGCGGCGGCGTGTCGGTGAACTACCACGCGCTCAATGACTTCCGTGCCGGCAACGAGGCGCTGATGGATGAATTGCTGACCGACAACGTGGCCGCGCTTGCCGCCGCGGGTGCGATCAGCCTGGAGCGTGTGGCGCAAGACGGCATGCGTGTGCGGGCCGATGCTGGGGCGGCGTCGTTCCGTCGCCAAGCCAGCCTGCAGGAACACCTGAGCGAGGCCGGCGAGCTGGTGCAGACGACCAAGAAGCAGGCGCAAGCCGATCCCGGTCAGGCCCAGCGCAAGGCGCAGGCCGCCAAGCTACGCGCTGCCCAGGAGCGCGAGCAGCGCATCCGCGCGGCGCTGGAGCAACTGCCCGAAGTGGCGGCTGCCAAGAAGCGCAACGGGGGCAAGGCTGAAGAGGCCCGGGCGAGCACCACCGACGCCGACGCACGCGTAATGAAGATGGGTGACGGAGGCTTCCGGCCGGCGTTCAACGTGCAGTTCGCGACCACGTGCGAGGAGCAAGTCATTGTCGGTGTGGCGGTGGTCAATGCCGGCAGCGACATGGCCCAGCTTGCACCCATGGTCGAGCAGGTCGAGCAGCGGCTGGGCCAAAGCCCGGGGCAATGGCTGGTCGATGGGGGCTACCCGGCACACGACCAGATCGATGCGGTGGCCGAGCGGACCGAGGTGTATGCACCGGTGCCCGAGCCGCGACCGAAGAAGGACGCCCAGGGCGACGAGGTGGCGCAGGACAAGCACGAGCCCAAGCCAGACGACTCCGAAGCGGTGGCGCAGTGGCGCCAGCGCATGGCCGAGCCGGGGGCCAAGGAGATCTACAAGCAGCGCGCAGCGACGGCCGAATGCGTCAACGCGCAAGCGCGCAACCGAGGCCTGCTGCGCATGCCGGTGCGCGGTCTGGCCCGGGTCCGCTGCGTGGTTGGGCTGTTCGCCCTGGCGCACAACCTGATGCGCATGGCCAAGCTCGCACCTCAGCTGATAGGTTGGGGGATCAGTGCGAAACCGATTTACTCCCAGGTCGCGTAGGGGCCGAGGCATGCGCCTACGCCTGAAATCTCAACCCTCAATGCGGGCTCGGAGATCGATATGGCGCCGCGATAACCGAGTTCGGTCACGTCGTGGCGTCACCGCAGGCCTCCACACGCCACACGACACGCTGACAGGGCGTCAAATGCCTCTCAGTCTCTGAGCCCGGCCGAAGCGCGGGTCGCCGTGAAACTGGCGGACGGCAGAACCCCCAGCGAAATCGCAGCGGCCATGCAGGTGTCGCTCAGCACCGTCCGGACGCAGATCGCCGCGGTACGCGGAAAACTGGGCGTCAGGCGACAGGTGCAGATCGTGGCGGCAGTGCTTTCGCTTTGACGCAGCGGCCGAAGCAGCGGTGCAGCGGACCGCCTTCCCGAAACACGGTCAAGAACGCGTCCTGCGCAGGCTGTCCAGGTCCAGCGGCTCGCCGCTGGCCGCCAGCGCGTCAAGCCAGGCGACGAAGCGGCTCATGTGCGTGCCCTTCTTCTCCGCCGGCAGGGCGACGTCCAGCGACCAGGGGCCTGCGGTCTGCTGTACCGCGCCGGCCACACGCTCGGCCAGCGGTTAGCGCACGTCGCGCACACCGAAGTGCTGGATGGCCAGGTGGCGACCGCGGTGTAGCGTCGGTCGTCGATGTCCAGCGTCAGTCGCCGCACCCCTGCTTAAAGTACAAGGGGTCCAGGGCCTTAAATCATCCCAGGTGATGCGAACCTGTAAAAGCCCGGTCACGGCCAAGGCAGGCGTTGCGATCGGCAGCACGGCGGCAGCACGGCGGCAGCGACCAACAGCAGTTAGGCCAAAGGCAACGCCCAGGGCTTGCTGCGAAAGACGGACCGTGTCGACTTCATGCTGGGCTCCCATAAGCAGTGGTTTCGACGCCGCGGGCGTCTGACCCCAAGGCGCGCCCGCGCCACAGACTCCACGGTCGCCGGGCCGGTGTCCAACTTCAAACTAGGCCTCGCTCGCCGAGGCGCGGCGCACCCCAGTGGCGCCGCATCTGCTCGCGGCAGTGTCCCAGTGATTGAATATCGACGACGGGTCGAGGCCTGCTGCCGATGCTGGAGACTCGCGGCCGCTTCATCAAGCGTCGATCTTGATGACGCTGATCATGCCGTCTGCTTCCATGCAGGCTCGCTTCACCTGGCTGCAATCTTCGACGCCTGCTTCGCGCAACTGCGCCATCAGCTCGTCCTTGGTGACCAGCTCGGCGCGCATGTTCTTGCGAAGCATCTTCCCGTTCTCGACAAGTAACAGCGGTGGTGCACGAAGAACCCGTTCGACGGACGGAAACCGATGTGACGCCCAGTCGAGCACGTAGCTCCAGAACAGGATCGTGCAGACGAGCACGGTCGCTTCAACCACCGACTTGTACTCTGTCGTGAATCCCCTTCCGGCAACTTCGGCGAGCAGGACGATGACCAGGACATCGGTCGTTCCGATTCCGCCGGCCTGCCGCTTCAGCACGAACCTCAGCAATCCGAACAGAACGAAGTACATGATCGTGCCGCGCACGACCAGCTCCAACAACGAATTCGTTGGCATGAGGACGCCATGCCAATCGATGTCCCAGGACATGTCAACCATATCGTTCTCCTGTAGAGATCCTGCCGAGGCGCCGCTCGATGGGGAATTGCGTGTTGACAACGATGCTCGGTACCGATTGGATGCCGACCTGTGCCCAGTGCGCTTCAGCCGCGCGCATCTGGTCGATATAGCGGCCCACTGTGCGGCGCCCTACGGACAGGCATGAGTTCGGCCTCTGAATTTGTTCAAGGCTGCTCTTGCGTACCCTATCGATGTAGGCAATGGCGAAGATCGGCTTTACCTGCGGCCTGACGACGACACCCCAAGATCACTCAAAGGAGACTGGTGGTAGCAATGACTGGTGAGCATGCTGGTGGCTGGACTTGAGCGGAAAGACGCGCCGTCATCGATCACGCGGATCACCCCTGACGGCAGCTTGAGCGCGCAGGCGCCGGCGTGTTCCTTTACGGGCTGGCGCTCATCCTGTGGGCAGGGCTGTTGAAATTCACCGGCTAGGAAGCCAAGAACATCGAACCGATGGTGATGAACAGTCTGATCTTCGCCTGGGCATACCAGGCGATGGGTCTGCAAGGCTTGTCCAACGCGATCGGCGTGATCGAGGTTGCGATCCGCCTGTTGATCGCCGCTCGCCTGTTCTGGCCGCAGGCGTCGGCGATCGGAAGCCTCGGGGCGGCCATTTTGTTCCTCGTCACCCTGAGCTTCATGGTGTCGACACCCGGGGTGTGGGAGCCGGGCTATGGATTCCCGGCGCTGTCGGGGATGCCGGGACAGTTTCTCGCCGAAGACTTGGTGCTGCTCGGCGTATCGCTCTAGACGGCGGGCGAGGCTTGGCATGCGAGTCTGCATACGAGCTCGCGACACGGCGCGTCAGGGGGCTCGAGGCCCATTCGAAAGCACAGCTTAGGCAGCCGCTGGCTGCATGAATTAGGCGACAACGACCTTGACGCGCGCCGGACCGCCAGCCCAAACGCTTGCCATTGAAGGGCCGGTTCAGCGGTACAGCAGACGGCCTTGCCAGCACCCGGTCAAGACCGCGCCCGCAGTCAGCCGCGTTCAATGCGCGCAAACGCGCTGTGGTTGTGGATCGACTCGAAGTTCTCCACATCCACGCGGTAAGCGCCGATGCGGGCGTCGGCATTCAGGCGCAGCGCCACGTCGCGCACCAGGTCCTCGACGAATTTCGGGTTTTCGTAGGCGCGTTCGGTGACCCACTTCTCGTCGGCGCGTTTCAGCATCGGCCAGATCTCGCTGCTGGCCTCGTCCTCGGCAAAGCGCACCATCTCGTGCCACTCGATGGCTTGGCGCATTTCGACGCGGATCGTCACCATCGATCGCTGGTTGTGCGCGCCGTAGTCGCTGATTTCCTTGCTGCAGGGGCACAGGCTCTTCACCGGCACCGCGACCTCGGCATGGATGGCCGTGACGCCGCCCCGGGTCTCGGCGATCCAGCGGCCCTGGTAGTCCAGCAGGCTGGACACGCCCGACACCGGCGCCCGCTTGCGCACGAAGAAATGAAACGCGGCCTCGATGCGGCCTTCGGTAGCGCCCAGCTTGTCCAGCATGGCCGCGTGGCGGCCGCGCAGGCTTTCCAGCTCCAGCGGCTCGCCGCTGGCCGCCAGCGCGTCCAGCCAGGCGACGAAGCGGCTCATGTGCGTGCCCTTCTTCTCCGCCGGCAGGGCCACATCCAGCGACCAGGTGCCTGCGGTCTGCTGCACCGCGCCGGCCACACGCACGGCCAGCGGGTAGCGCACGTCGCGCACACCGACGTGCTGAATGGCCAGGTGGCGCTCGTCGCGGGCACTCTGGGTGTCTGGGATGTGCAGGGCGTCGGTGAGTTGGTTCATCAGGGCATGGATCATGGCACCGCCGGGCGGGCCCTGGAGTCGCGGGCTTTACACGACGCCATTCAGACAGCGTGAACCTGGCGCGGCCGGCCCTGGCCGCAAGGCCAAAGCCAGGGCCCCGCAGGTCAGGGGTTCAGGAATTGACGACCGACGCAGTCGACGTGACCGGCGTGACCGGCGCGACCGGCGGCAGGGGCGGCACCGGCGGCACCGGGGGCACGGCCGACAGCACAGGCGTCAACGCAGGCGGCACCGCCATCAGCACCGGCCGCGCAGCAAAGCGCTGGCTGATGGACTTCTCGATGCCCGCGGCGTCCAGGCCATACATCGCGATCAGCTTGGCCGGGTCGCCATGCTCGGTAAAGATATCCGGCAGGCCGAGTTGCAGCACCGGCACCATCACGCCCGCGGCGGCCAGGCATTCCAGCACTGCGCTGCCGGCACCGCCGGGCAGGCAGCCTTCTTCGACCGTCACCAACGCGTCGTGGCTGCGCGCCAGGCGCAGCACCAGCTCAGCGTCCAGCGGCTTGACAAAGCGCATGTCGGCCACGCTCGCGTCCAGGCGCTCGGCCGCGGCCAGCGCCGGGTGCAGCACGGTGCCGAAGGCCAGGATGGCGATGCGCTGCGGTGCGCCGGCTGCATCTCGGCCTGATTCACGTCCTGCGTCACGTCCTGCATCGCGCAACAAAGCGCGGCCCGATTCGCGCCGCAGCACGCCCTGCCCCCACGGCCAGGCCGTCAGCGCCTTGTCGATGGCGGCACCCACACCGGCGCCGCGCGGGTAGCGCACTGCCACCGGGTGGTTCTGGCGGAAGGCCGTGGTCAGGGCCTGGCGGCATTCGTTCTCGTCGCTGGGCGTCAGCAGGCTGCAGTTCGGAATGCAGCGGATGTAGGCGATGTCGTAAGCCCCGGCGTGCGTCGGTCCGTCGGCACCGACAAGGCCGGCGCGGTCGAGCGCAAACACCACCGGCAGGTTCTGCAACGCCACGTCGTGGATCAGCTGGTCGTAGCCGCGCTGCAGGAAGGTGGAGTAGATCGCCACCACCGGCTTCAGGCCTTCGCAGGCCAGACCGGCGGCAAAGGTGACGGCATGCTGCTCGGCGATGCCCACGTCGTGGTAGCGGCCCGGAAAGCGCTTGTGGAAATCGACCATGCCCGAGCCCTCGCGCATCGCCGGCGTGATGCCCACCAGCCGCTCGTCGGCGGCCGCCATGTCGCACAGCCACTGGCCGAAGACCTGCGTGAAGGTCGGCTTGCTGGGCACGCTCTTCGGGAAACCCTGCGCCGGGTCGAACTTGCCGCTGGCGGCGTGGTACTTCACCGGGTCGGCCTCGGCCAGTTCGTAGCCGTAGCCCTTCTTGGTGACGACGTGCAGGAACTGCGGGCCGCGCTTGGCGCGCAGGTTCTCCAGCGTCGGGATCAGCGATTCCAGGTCGTGGCCGTCGATGGGGCCGACGTAGTTGAAGCCGAATTCCTCGAAGATGGTGCCGGGCACGACCATGCCCTTGGCGTGCTCCTCGAAACGCCGCGCCAGCTCGAACAGCGGCGGCG
>JBBSCV010000224.1:0-7077 GCA_038249925.1 Burkholderiales bacterium | reverse complement strand
GCCGAGTACCGCAGTGCGTCGACCAGCAGTTGGCGCAGCTCTTGGAGAGAATTTCGAGAAGACTGGAAAGAGCTTCGTCGACTTTCTGCTGCTTGACGCCAAGGGCTTCCCGCGCTGGAAGAACCGCCAGCCTGCCGATTCGAGCAGCTTAGAACGGGGTGCAGCGAGCATGAAGGAAGCCACTGCACGTATTGATCAACGTGGAGCGTCGCCGGTCATCGTGAAATCTGCCTCAGGATGGCCATGCGAAGCGGGAAAAGACCATCGGGCAACTGATCGACGAGAGCCCCTTGTTCCATGAAGGTTTGCAGGTGGCCAGTGGTTGGCGTGAGACGCCGAGAACCGCTACATCAGAACAATGTCGTACTGCTCCGGATTCATCCCCGCCTCCACACTCAGGCTGATCGGCCGCCCGATGAACTCGCTCAAGCCCGCCAGGTGCACGCTCTCTTCGTCGAGCAGCATCTCCACCACGGCAGCCGATGCGATGACCCGGAACTCCTTCGGCGCGAACTGCCGCGCCTCGCGCAAGATTTCGCGCAGGATGTCGTAGCACACGCTGCGCGCCGTCTTCACCTGGCCACGACCCTGGCAGGTGGGGCAGGGTTCGCACAGCATGTGCGCCAGGCTTTCGCGGGTGCGCTTGCGCGTCATTTCCACCAGACCCAACTGCGTGAAGCCACTGACGGTGGTGCGCGTGCGGTCGCGCGACAGTTGCTTGCGCAGCTCGGCCAGCACAGCTTCCTGGTGGTCGGGCCGCGTCATGTCGATGAAGTCGGCCACGATGATGCCGCCCAGGTTGCGCAGCCGCAGCTGTCGCGCCGTGGCACCGGCTGCTTCGAGGTTGGTCTTGAAGATGGTGTCGTCGAAGTTGCGCGCGCCGACAAACCCGCCGGTGTTCACGTCCACCGTGGTCAGCGCCTCGGTCTGGTCGATGATCAGGTAGCCGCCGCTCTTCAGTTCGACCCGCCGCGCCAGCGCGCGCGCGATTTCTTCTTCGATGCCGAACAGGTCGAGGATGGGCCGCTCGCCCTTGTAATGTTCGAGCTTGGCCACGGTGCCGGGCATGTAGACGTCGCCGAAGGCTTTCAGCGCGTCGCACTGCAGCTTGCTGTCGATGCGGATGGTGCCGGTGTTGTCGTTGGCCAGGTCGCGCAGCACACGTTCGGCCAGGCTCAGGTCCTGGTGCAGCAGGCTGCCCGGCGGGCGCTGCAACGCACGTTCACGGATCAAGGCCCAGGCGCGGCGCAGGTAGGCGATGTCTTCGGCCAGTTCTGCGTCCGTCGCCTCTTCGGCGTTCGTGCGCAGGATGAAGCCGCCACCACTGTCCTTGCCATCCTGACCCGCCAGCGCCAGCACGCGCGCACGCAGGCTTTCGCGCAACTCGTGGCTGCCGATCTTCTGGCTGATGCCGACGTGCTTGTCATGCGGCAGAAAGACCAGCATGCGCCCGGCAATGCTGACCTGCGTCGTCAGCCGCGCGCCTTTGGTGCCGATGGCGTCCTTGATGACCTGCACCGTGAGTGTCTGGCCCTCGAAGACCTGGCGCTCGATGGGCACCAGCGGTGCGTCGTTGCGCGCCTCGGAGCGCGGCGGGCCGCCAAGCAGGTCGGCCACATGCAGAAAGGCCGCGCGCTCCAGGCCAATTTCGATGAAGGCGCTTTGCATGCCCGGCAACACGCGCACCACCTTGCCCAGGTAGACGTTGCCCACCTGTCCGCGCTCCAGCGTGCGCTCGATGTGCAGTTCCTGCACCGCGCTGTTTTCGACGACGGCCACGCGAGTTTCCTGCGGGCTCCAGTTGATCAGGATGTCCTGCGTGGGCATGTCAGTACCGCCCGGCCGTTCCGAAGGTACCGAGCGCCCCCTCGGGGGGCAGCGAGCAAAGCGAGTGGGGGGGCTTCATTTCAGAGCTCCAGCCGAACGCGCGCACGCGCCAGCAAGGTGGTTGTTTCGTGCAGAGGCAGGCCCATGATGCCGCTGTGGCTGCCCTCGATGTGCGCGATCCACGCCGCGATGCGGCCCTGGATGGCATAGGCGCCGGCCTTGCCCATGGGTTCACCACTTTCCACGTAGCGCCGGATGGTGGTCTCGGACAACTCGGCGAAGCGCACGCGCGAGATGCTGGTTTCCAGAAATACCTGCGTGCCGGCGAGCACGGCCACCGCCGTCATCACGCGGTGGCTGCGCCCCGACAGCGCGCGCAGCATCTCGCTGGCATCGGCGGCGTCTTCGGGCTTGCCCAGGATGCGCTGGCCCAGCGCCACGGTGGTGTCGGCACACAGGATGGGCGCGGGCGGCAGGCGGCGGCGGCGCAGCCGGCGGCGCGCCTCGTCGAGCTTCAGGCGGGTGACGCGCTGCACATAGTCGAGCGGCAACTCCGCACTGCGCTCGGCTTCCAGCGCCTCGGCGTCTTCACCGGGGTCGGGCAGCAAGGGGCGGTGGTGCACGCCCAATTGGTTCAGCAACTGCGCGCGGCGCGGGCTCTGCGAGGCGAGGTAGACGAATTCGTGCGGCATGGGCATGCCGTGCATTCTCCACAGGCCAGCGCTGGGGCGGGCTGGGCTTGGCAGGGCGCTGAAACATGAACCTCGGCAACTGCCGCTTCATACATCATGAGATATATGGATCGACATTTATGTAGGAACGCAGTTATTAGACTTACAGCTTGTTTTGGAGCCACGCCATGTCCCCCATCTCTGCCAGTCTTCGCCTGACCATCGCCGCCGCCACCGTTCTGGCAGCACCGCTGGCTCTGGCATCGCCCTGCGCGGCACCAGACTCCTACGTGAAGGCGGCAGACGCCGCCCGTGCCCCGCTGCTGCGCCCGTTCGTGGTGGCGGGCCTGACCACCACGGCGCTGCACCAGCGTGGCAACGAACGCTGGCTTGAACTGGCGGCGCCGAACGTCGCCACGGCCCAGCGCGCCCTGGCTGGCGCTGCCGGCGTGGCCGCTGCACCGCGCCTGACAGGCGAAGCCGGTGGCGTGGTCTTGCTGGCCTGCAGCAGCCTGGGTGCCCCGGCCGAGCGCGTGGCGGGGCAAGGCAGCGTGCCGCTGTCGGCGCCGCTTTGGTGAACCGCTTGCGTTGAGGTGCTGAGGCGCTGAGGCGCAGCAGCCACTATTCGCGGTGATAGGGGTGGCCGCTGGCCAGCGTCCAGGCCCGGTAGAGCGCTTCTGCCAACAGCACGCGTGCGAAGGCGTGGGGCAGGGTCAGGTCGCTCAAGCGCAGGGTTTCGTCAGCGCTGGCCTTGATGGCAGGCGCCAGGCCATCGGGTCCGCCAATCAGGAAGGCCACGTCGCGGCCCTCGCCCCGCCAGGCTTGCACCCGCTCGGCCAGCTGGGCCGTGGTGCGGCGGGTGCCGTGCTCATCCAGCATCACCCGGCGCGCGCCCTTGGCGCTGGCCAGCAATGCGGCCTCGAAGCGCGCGGCTTCGGCGTCCATGCACTGTGCCGCGGTCTTGCCGCCGCTGCGCGGCTCGGCCTTCAGTGCCCTGAGTTCCAGCCGCATTTCGGGCGGAAAACGCTTGGCGAAATCAGACCTGGCTTCGTCGGCCCAGGCGGGCTGGCGTTGCCCCACCGCCAGCACCAGCAGCTTCATGCCGCGTGAAGGGTGGCGGTCCTGGCCTCAGAGGTTGAGAGTTTTTCGAGCGTGACCGAGCAGCGCGTCAAACGGCGTCCGATCCAGGCGCAAAGCACAGCCATAGCTCGGGCTATGGCGCGCATTTGCAACGACGAGCGGGCGTCTTTTGGCGTGATGAGTGGACATGATCGAAAGACTCTCAGCCTCTCAGGACGAACGCGGGGTCTTGCGGGCCGCGGTCTTGCGGGCCGGGGTCTTGCGCGCAGGCGTTGCCGCGCCTGCCGTCTTCGCCGTGGGACGCCGCGCGCCCACACGCTGGTAGGCGGCCGACTTGTCGGCGGCCTTGCGCTCGGTGGTCTTGGTGGTCGACTTGACGGGCGTTTTGCCCGCCGTCTTGGTAGCCGTCTTGCCAGCCGTCGTGCGGGTGGAACTGCCCGCGCCCGGCTTCACCACGGGCCTTTTCGCTGCGGTCTTGGCCGGCGCCTTGTCCGCAGGCCGAGCCGTCGTCTTCGCAGCCGCCTTCTTTGCGGCTGTCTTGCTGGCAGGCTTCTCGGGCTTGTCGGGTTCGCTGGCCTTCACCAGCTTCGCGTTGACCGCACCCAACTTCATCTTGACGTTCTTGCCGCCCCAAATTTCTTCCAGGTGGTAGTACTCGCGGATGGCGGGCTGCATCAGGTGCACCACTGCGGCGCCGCAGTCGACGATGATCCATTCACCATTGGTCTCGCCCTCGGTGCTCAAGACCTGGAAACCGTTGCTGCGCACGCTGTCGCGCACGCTCGCGGCCAGGGCCTTGGTCTGCCGGTTGCTGGTGCCCGAGGCGATGATCACGCGCTCGAACATGGCACTCAGGTGTTCGGTGTTGAAGACAGCGATGTGCTGCGCCTTCACGTCCTCCAGACCATCGACGATGGCGCGTTGCAGCTTGCGGATGTCCAGATTCAGCTCCTTGGGCGGGTCGGCCCGTCAATGGCAAGGTCTCGCGGATTGCGATAAAGACCGTGGGTTTCAATATAGCGCGCCACTTCGGGCGGCACCAGTTGCGAAATGTCTTGCCGTGCAGCGATGCGGGCACGGATGTCTGTGGCGCTGATGTCCAGCATCGGCAGCGGTACCGCACGGTGCGGGTGGGCCTGCACCTCGGGGCTCGGCAGCATGTCGGTGCCCGGACGGTTGGCCACGGCCAGCGTGGCCAGGCCCAGCATCACCGGCCAGTCGCGCCAGGTGTGCAGGCGGGCGTACTGGTCCTGGCCGATGATCAACACCCACTCGGTGCCCGGCTCGGCAGCGTGCAGTTCGCGCACGGTGTCCAGCGTGTAGCTGGGGCCGGCACGCTCCATCTCCATGCGGCTGAGCGTGAAGCGCGGCTCCGCGCCCATGGCCAGGCGCACCATCGCCTCGCGGTGTTCGGCGCTTGCCGCGCGGTGGTCCTTCTGCCAGGAATGTCCGGTGGGCACCCATCGCACCTCGTCCAGCGCCAGGCTGGCCAGGGCGGCATGCGCAAGCGCCACATGGGCGTTGTGCACGGGGTCGAAGGTGCCTCCGAAGAGGCCGACGCGCTTGTCTGCGACGCTATTCACGACGCATCATTCAGTGAGCCGTCATTCAGTGAGCCGTCATTGGTCGAGCCGTCATTGGTCGAGCCAATCACGCGGCGGCAGGAAGTCGCTGTACAGGCGCGCTTCTTCACTGCCCGGCTCGGGCTGCCAGTCGTAGCGCCATTTCACGATCGGGGGCATGCTCATCAGGATGCTCTCTGTGCGGCCACCGCCGTGCAGGCCGAAATGCGTGCCGCGGTCCCACACCAGGTTGAACTCGACATAGCGGCCGCGCCGGTAGGCCTGGAAATCGCGCTGGCGCTCGCTGTAGGCGGCTTCGCGGCGCCGCCGCACGATGGGCAAGTAGGCGGGAACGAAGGCATCGCCCACCGCGCGCATCATCGCGAAGCCTTCTTCGAAGCTGCCTTCGTTGTAATCATCGAAGAAGACGCCGCCGATGCCCCGCGCCTCGTTGCGGTGCTTCAGGAAGAAGTACTCATCGCACCAGGCCTTGAAACGCGGGTACTTGTCGGCGCCGAAAAATGCCAGCGCGTCGGCATTCACGCGGTGGAAGTGCCGGGCGTCCTCTTCGAAGCCGTAATAGGGCGTGAGGTCCATGCCGCCGCCGAACCAGGTGACGGGCGCCTTGCCTTCCGGAAACGCCGCCAGCAGCCGCACGTTCATGTGCACCGTGGGCACGTAGGGGTTGCGGGGGTGCATCACGAGGCTGACGCCCAGGGCCTCGAAAGGCGCGCCGGCGAGTTCGCCGCGGTGCTGGGTGGCGCTGGGCGGCAGGCTGGCACCCTTCACGTGGCTGAAATTGCAGCCGCCACGCTCGAGCACGCCGCCCTCTTCCACCAGCTGCGACAGGCCGTCGCCTTCCAGCTTGCCGCCGACAGGGCGCTGCCAGCCGTCACGCAGGAAAGTCTTGCCATCTTCGGCCTGCATCGTCTGCACGATGTTCTCTTGCAGACCCAGCAGGTAGGCGCGAACCGCGGTGGTGTCGATCATCGTGGTGTGGCTTCAGGTTTCAAAAGGCAGCGGAAAGCGCAGCGCGGAAATCAATGCCGAATGGCGCGGTGGCCGATGTCGTTGCGCCACTGCGCACCGTCGAAGTGAATCTGCCGCACCGCAGTCAGCGCGGCCTGCTGCGCCAGCCGCACCGAATCGGCCAGCGCGGTGATGCACAGCACGCGCCCGCCGCTGGCCTGCAGCGCGCCGTTGTCCAGCGCCGTGCCGGCGTGGAACACCTGCAACTCTGCGCTGCCCGCCGGTATGCCGCTGATGGTGTCGCCCTGGCGCGGCGCGGCCGGGTAGCCGTGCGCGGCCATCACCACGCCCAGCGCGGTGCGGCGGTCCCATTGCAGCTCGGCCTGGTCCAGCGTGCCGTCGGTGGCATGCATCAACACTTCGAAGAGGTCGCTCTTCAGGCGCATCAGGATGACCTGCGCCTCGGGGTCGCCCAGGCGGCAGTTGAATTCCACGGTGCGCGGCTGGCCCTGGGCGTCGATCATCAAACCCGCGTACAGGAAGCCGGTGTAGGCCACACCGTCCTTGGCCATGCCGGCAATGGTCGGGTGAATGATTTCGCGCATCACCCGCGCATGCACGTCGGGCGTGACCACGGGCGCGGGCGAATACGCGCCCATGCCGCCGGTGTTCGGCCCGGTGTCGCCATCACCGATGCGCTTGTGGTCCTGGCTGGTGGCCAGCGTGAGCACGTTCTTGCCGTCGCACAGCACGATGAAGCTGGCTTCTTCGCCCTGCATGAATTCTTCGATGACGACACGCGCGCCCTCGGCGTTGTGCTGCACGCCGGCGCTTTTGCTGCCCAGCCCCGTGTCGGCCAACATCATGTCGATGGCAGCGTGCGCTTCTTCCAGCGTCATCGCCACCACCACGCCCTTGCCGGCAGCCAGGCCGTCGGCCTTGATGACGATGGGCGCGCCGTGCTTGGC
>JBBSCV010000223.1:0-7085 GCA_038249925.1 Burkholderiales bacterium | reverse complement strand
CGGGTCGGCCACGCCTGAGCAGTACTTCCCGGCCTTCCTGGGCTTGTTCGTGGTGCTGTTCTTCGCCAGCGGCATCGGCAATGGCTCGACCTTCCGCACCATCGGCGTGATCTTCGACCGCACCCAGGCCGGCCCGGTGCTCGGCTGGACCTCGGCGGTGGCGGCGTACGGCGCCTTCGTCGCCCCCATCGTCATCGGTGACCAGATCAAGGCCGGCACACCGCAGAACGCGATGTACGGCTTCGCAATCTTCTATGCGCTGTGCCTGGTGCTGAACTGGTGGTTTTACCTGCGCAAGAACGCGTATGTGAAGAACCCTTGAAGAACCCGTGAGCCCGGCTGGCCAGGCTCGGCACCGCTTCAACAACCCATTCCCGAAAGGCGCTCGATGAGCCACTTCCTCGACCGACTGAACTACTTCTCGAACCCGCGCGAAACGTTCTCGGGCAACCACGGCGTCACCACCGGCGAAGACCGCAGCTGGGAAGACGCCTATCGCAACCGCTGGGCGCACGACAAGATCGTTCGCAGCACGCACGGCGTCAATTGCACCGGCAGTTGCAGCTGGAAGATCTACGTCAAGGGCGGCATCGTCACCTGGGAAACCCAGCAGACCGACTACCCGCGCACGCGCTGGGACATGCCCAACCACGAGCCGCGCGGCTGCTCGCGCGGCGCCAGCTACAGCTGGTACCTATACAGCGCCAACCGCGTGAAGTACCCGATGGTGCGCGGCCGGCTGCTGAAGAGCTGGCGCGAGGCGCGGTTGGCGCATGACCCAGTGGATGCCTGGGCCAGCATCGTCGAAGACGACGCCAAGCGGCGCGACTACCAGCAGATCCGCGGGTTGGGCGGCTTCGTGCGGTCGAACTGGGACGAGGTCAACGAGATCGTCGCCGCGGCCAATGTCCACACCATCAAAAAGCACGGCCCCGACCGCGTCATAGGCTTCTCACCGATTCCGGCAATGAGCATGGTCAGCTACGCCGCCGGCAGCCGCTACCTGAGCCTGATCGGTGGCGTCTGCATGAGCTTTTACGACTGGTATTGCGACCTGCCGCCGAGCAGCCCGCAGGTCTGGGGCGAGCAGACCGACGTACCTGAATCGGCCGACTGGTTCAACAGCAGCTTCATCATCGCCTGGGGTTCCAACGTGCCGCAAACGCGCACGCCAGACGCGCACTTCTTTACCGAGGTTCGCTACAAGGGCACGAAGACCGTCGCGGTGACACCCGACTACTCCGAAGTCGCCAAGCTGGCCGACATCTGGATGAACCCCAAGCAGGGCACCGATGCGGCGGTGGCGATGGCCATGGGCCACGTGATCCTGAAGGAGTTCTATTTCCCGGATCAGGGTGAACGCAGCGCGTACTTCGACGACTACGTGCGCCGCTACACCGACATGCCAATGCTGGTGATGCTGAAAGAGCACACGCTACCCAGCGGCGATGTCGTCATGGTGCCCGACCGCTATGTGCGCGCTTCAGACTTCAACGGCAAGCTGGGCCAGGCCAACAACCCGGAATGGAAGACGGTGGCCTTCGACGACACGGGCAAAGTCGTGCTTCCGCAAGGCGCCATCGGCTTCCGCTGGGGCCCGGAAGGCCGTGCCGACCAAGGGCAGTGGAACCTGGAGGCCAAGGAAGCGCGCCATGGCAACGCTGTGAAGTTGCAGCTGTCGGTGCTGGAAGGCGCTGACCCGAGTGCCGACACGGCGAAGGTGGGCTTCCCGTATTTCGGCGGCATCGTCAGCGAGAACTTCCCGAACAATGTGCTCAAAGGTGAAAGCGGCGATGTGCTGGTGCGCACAGTGCCGGTGCGCCGTATCGCACTGGGCAAGGCCGGCGAGCAACGCGAGGCCCTGGTCGCCACGGTGTTCGACCTTCAGGTGGCCAATTACGGCGTTGCCCGCGGCCTGGCCGGTGAGTTCGTGGCGAAAGACTTCGACGACGACACACCCTACACGCCGGCCTGGCAAGAGCGCATCACCGGCACGCCGCGCGCGCAGCTCATCACCGTGGCGCGGCAGTTTGCCGAGAACGCGCACAAGACGCAGGGCAAGTCGATGGTGATCATCGGCGCGGCGATGAACCACTGGTACCACAGCGACATGAATTACCGCGGTGTCATCAACATGCTGATGATGTGTGGCTGCATCGGCAAGAGCGGTGGCGGCTGGGCCCATTACGTGGGCCAGGAAAAACTGCGCCCGCAAACCGGCTGGACGCCGCTGGCGTTTGCACTGGACTGGGTGCGCCCGCCGCGCCAGATGAACAGCACCAGCTTCTTCTACGCCCACACCGACCAGTGGCGCTACGAGAAGCTGGGCATGGAAGAGGTGCTGTCGCCACTGGCCGACAAGGCTGTCTACGGCGGCAGCATGATCGACTACAACGTGCGCGCTGAACGCATGGGCTGGCTGCCTTCAGCGCCGCAATTGCAGACCAACCCCATGCAGGTGGTACGCGACGCGGTGGCCGCGGGCATGGAGCCCAAGGACTATGTCGTCAAGGGATTGCAGGACGGCACGGTCAAGCTCAGCTGTACCGACCCCGACCACCCGGACAACTGGCCGCGCAACATGTTCGTGTGGCGCTCCAACATCCTGGGCTCGTCGGGCAAGGGCCACGAGTACTTCTTGAAGCACCTGCTGGGCACGAGCAACGGCGTTCAAGGCAAAGACTTGGGGGCGGAGGAGGCGAAGCCAACCGAAGTCGTCTGGCACGACAAGGCGCCTGAGGGCAAGCTCGACCTGCTGGTGACGTTGGACTTCCGCATGAGCACCACCTGCCTGTACAGCGACATCGTGCTGCCCACCGCCACCTGGTACGAGAAGAACGATCTCAATACCAGTGATATGCACCCCTTCATTCACCCACTATCCACTGCCGTGGACCCGGCCTGGCAATCGCGCAGCGACTGGGACATCTACAAGGGCTTCGCGCAGAAGTTCAGCGAGGTTTGCGTCGGCCACCTCGGCGTCGAGCGCGATCTGGTGCTGATGCCGCTGATGCACGACAGCCCGTCGGAACTGGCCCAGCCTTTCGAGGTGAAGGACTGGAAGCGCGGCGAATGCGAACTGATTCCGGGCAAGACGGCGCCGAACATCCAGGTCGTCGAGCGCGACTACCCGAATGTCTTCAAGCGCTTTACCGCCGTGGGGCCGCTGATGAACAGACAAGGCAACGGCGGCAAGGGCATCGCCTGGAACACGCAGACCGAGGTGAGACAGCTCGGCGAACTGAGCGGCCTGGTCACTGCAGAAGGCGTGACCTGCGGCATGCCGAAGATCGAGACCGACATCGATGCCTGCGAGATGATTCTGCAACTCGCACCCGAGACCAACGGCCATGTCGCCGTCAAGGCCTGGCAGGCCTTGGGTAAGCAGACGGGCCTGGACCACACCCACCTGGCCATTCACCGCGAAGACGAGAAGATCCGTTTCCGCGACATCCAGGCGCAGCCGCGCAAGATCATCAGCTCGCCCACCTGGAGCGGAATCGAGAGCGAGACCGTCTCGTACAACGCCGGCTACACCAACGTGCACGAGATGATTCCCTGGCGCACGCTGACCGGGCGCCAGCAGTTCTACATGGACCACCCGTGGATGATCGCTTTCGGCGAGGGCTTCACCAGCTACCGGCCACCGGTGGACCTGAAGGCCACAGCGGGCATCCATGGTGTCAAGCCCAACGGCAATAAAGAGATCGCGCTGAACTTCATCACGCCGCACCAGAAGTGGGGCATTCACAGCACCTACACCGACAACCTGCTGATGCTGACGCTGAGCCGCGGCGGGCCGTGCGTCTGGCTGAGTGAAGACGACGCCAAGCTCATCGGCATCGAGGACAACGACTGGATCGAACTCTTCAACCTGAACGGCGCAATCGCTGCGCGGGCGGTCGTCAGTCAGCGTGTCAAACCCGGCATGGTGATGATGTACCACGCGCAGGAAAAGATCGTGAACACACCGGGCTCCGAGATCACCGGCGCACGCGGCGGCATCCACAACTCGGTGACGCGCATCGTGCTGAAGCCCACCCACATGATCGGCGGCTACGCGCAGTTCAGTTACGGCTTCAACTACTACGGAACCATCGGCACCAACCGCGACGAATTTGTCGTGGTGCGCAAGATGAACAAGGTCGATTGGCTGGATACACCCGTCGCGGATGAGCTGATCCCGAAGGTTCAGGCCGAAGGAGAAGTCGCATGAAGATCCGCGCCCAAATCGGCATGGTGTTGAACCTGGACAAGTGCATCGGTTGCCACACCTGTTCGGTCACCTGCAAGAACGTGTGGACCAGCCGCCCCGGCATGGAATACGCGTGGTTCAACAACGTCGAGACCAAGCCTGGCATTGGTTACCCGAAGGAGTGGGAAAACCAGGACAAGTGGAATGGCGGGTGGATTCGCAAGGCCAATGGCGTGACCGAACTTCGCCAGGGCGCGAAGTGGAAGCTGCTGATGCGCATCTTCGCCAACCCCAACCTGCCCGAGATCGACGACTACTACGAGCCTTTCACCTTCGACTACCAGCACCTGCAGTCGGCGCCCGAAATGCGGGCCACCCCGACGGCGCGCCCGCGCAGCCTCATCACCGGCAAGCAGATGGACAGAATAGTCTGGGGACCGAACTGGGAGGAAATTCTGGGCGGCGAGTTCGCCAAGCGCAGCAAGGACAGCAACCTCAACAGCTTCGAGCAGGTGCAGAAGGACATGCTCGGCCAGTTCGAGAACACCTTCATGATGTACCTGCCGCGCTTGTGCGAGCACTGCCTGAACCCGGCGTGCGTGGCCAGTTGCCCCTCGGGCAGCATCTACAAGCGCGAGGAAGACGGCATCGTGCTGATCGACCAGGACAAGTGCCGGGGGTGGCGCATGTGCGTCAGCGGTTGCCCGTACAAGAAGATTTACTACAACTGGAAAAGTGGCAAGGCCGAGAAGTGCACCTTCTGCTATCCGCGCATCGAAGCCGGCGAACCCACCGTTTGCAGTGAAACCTGCGTGGGCCGTATCCGCTATCTGGGCGTTCTGCTGTATGACGCTGACCGCATTCAGGAAGCCGCCAGCGTCGAACACGACCGTGACCTGTATCAGGCGCAATTGGACATCTTCCTGGACCCGTTCGATCCGAAAGTGATTGCGCAAGCGCAGATCGACGGCATTCCGGACAAGTGGATGGAAGCCGCCCGCAGGAGCCCCGTCTACAAGATGGCCGTGCAATGGAAGGTGGCGCTGCCGCTGCACCCTGAATACCGTACGCTGCCGATGGTCTGGTATGTGCCGCCGCTCTCACCCATCAGTGCGGCGGCCAACGCGGGGCATGTGGGTGCCAATGGCTCGATCCCGGACGTGAACCAGTTGCGCATCCCGGTCAAGTACCTGGCCAACCTGCTGACGGCGGGCGACACGGTGCCAGTGGTGCGCGCGCTGGAACGTATGTTGGCCATGCGGGCCTACCAGCGCGAAAAACACGTCGACCAACGCATCAACCACGCGGTGCTGCAGCAAGTGGGCATCAGCCAGGCCGAAGTGGAAGACATGTACCACGTGATGGCGATAGCCAATTACGAAGACCGGTTCGTGATTCCGACGACGCACCGCGAGTACGCCGAGAACACCTTCAACGTGCGCGGTGGCTGCGGCTTCACGTTCGGCAACGGCTGCTCTGAGGGCAGCAGCGATGTCAGCGTCTTCGGCAGCGAGAAGAAGCGCACGATTCCCATCAAGGCGGAGGTTTGACGACCATGTTTGCACTGAATTCCCCCCGCCCGATGAGCAAGAGCCTGCGTGTGCTGGCGGCCTTGCTCAGCTACCCCGACGCCCTGCATCGCAGCGTGCTGGCCGAACTGAGCGCCGTGCTGCAAGACGAGCGCGCGATATCGGCATCACGTCGGCAGGAGATCGCTGCACTCATCGACCGCCTGCAACGGACCGACGCGCTGCAGGCAGAGTCGGACTATGTCGAGCTCTTCGACCGCGGCCGGTCCACGTCACTGCACCTGTTCGAACATGTGCATGGCGATTCGCGTGAACGCGGCCCGGCGATGATCGATCTGGGGCAAACCTACGAGAAGGCCGGGCTGATCCTGGCTGAAGGTGAATTGCCGGACTACCTGCCCGCAGTGCTGGAATTCGTGTCAACGCAGCCCGCGGGCGAAGCCAAGGCTTTTCTCGGCGAGATGTGCCATATCTTCAACGCCATATTCGGCGCGCTGCAGCAGCAGGGCAGCGCTTATGCCAGCGTGCTGGGCGCGTTGATCGAATTGGCGGGCGAGAGAGCCGAGCCCGTGACCCCGCCCGCCGAGCCGCCCATCGACGAGAGCTGGGCCGAACCGGTGGTGTTTGACGGCTGTTCATCCAAAGGGCAAGCCAGGCCCGGCCAGCCGCAGCCCGTGCAAATAGTGCGAAACCACATCCTGCGCAATCAAGGCACGGCCCATCCGCAATCCCAAGGAGTTGCACCATGACCGGCATCTACGGCTTTCTGTTCCAGGTCTACCCGTACGTTTGTCTGACGGTGTTTTTGCTGGGCAGCTTGCTGCGCTTCGACCGTGATCAATACACATGGAAGAGCGACTCGTCGCAGATGCTGCGCGCCGGGTTGCTGCGCTGGGGCAGCAACTTGTTCCACTTCGGCATCCTGTTCCTGTTCTTCGGCCACCTGGTGGGCCTGTTCACACCGCACGCGGTGTACGGCGGCTTCATGACCGCCGGCACCAAGCAGATGCTGGCGGTGGTGGCCGGCGGCATCGCTGGCGCCATCTGTTTCGTGGGGCTGTCGATGCTGCTGTACCGCCGCGTTTTCGACCCGCGCATCCGCCTGACCAGCCACCCCACGGACATCGCCATCCTGTTGGTGCTGTGGGTGCAATTGGTGATAGGAATGATCACGCTGCCGTTCTCCTATCGGCACGCTGACGGCAGCGTGATGCTGATCCTGGCGGACTGGGCGCAGCGCATCGTCACGCTGCGGCCTGTGGATGCCACCGTGCTGGCCTCACTGCCGTGGCCCTATCTGATTCATATCGTGTTCGGCATGACGATCTTCCTGTTGTTCCCGTTCAGTCGACTGGTGCATG
>JBBSCV010000222.1:0-7117 GCA_038249925.1 Burkholderiales bacterium | reverse complement strand
CCCCACCCCGCAGGCGCGCCCGCACTCCAAGCCGAAGGCCTGGCCCTGAAGCTGGGCGCGCTGCGCGCGGTCGACGGCGTTTCGCTCGCGCTCCACGCGGGCCAATGGGTGGCCATCGTCGGCCCCAACGGGGCGGGCAAAAGCACGCTGCTCAGCCTTCTGGCAGGCCTGCGCAAACCCGATGCCGGGCGCGTGTGGCTGCAGGGCCGCGACCTGGCCACGCTGCCGGCGCCCGCCCGCGCGCGCACGCTGGCCTGGCTGTCGCAGCAAGGCGAGGCCGAAGGCGACATCGCCGCGCAGGACGTCGTGCGTCTGGGGCGCCTGCCGCGCCACGGCCTCTTCGGCACACCCGACGCGGCCGACGAGGCTGCGGTGGCACAAGCCCTGGCCGAGACCGAGGCCACGCCCTTTGCCGCACGGCGTTTGAATGAGCTCTCGGGCGGTGAACGCCAGCGGGTGCTGCTGGCTCGCGCCCTGGCCGTGCAGGCGCCGGTGCTGTTGCTGGACGAACCCACCACGCACCTGGACGCACCCCATCAGCGCGCCTTGTTGCGCGGCCTGGCTGCGCGTGCGCGCAACGGCGCGGCCGTGGCCGCCGTGCTGCACGACCTGACCCTGGCGCTGGCAGCAGACCGTGTGCTGGTGATGGACCGCGGGCGCATCGTCGCCGACGGCAGCCCGGCCGACGCTGCGCTGCGTGCGGCGCTGGTGCAGGTCTTCGAGCAGGCCTTCAGCATCGAAGCCGTTCAGCTGGCCGGCCGCGCGCGCTGGGCCGTGGTGCCGCACCTGTGAATGCCGGGACGAATGTCGGAACCAATGCCGGGACACTGCATTGCTGCGCCGTCTTCTCATGACAATGACGCCATGAACACCATCGGCCCGCAGCGCATCGTCTGCCTCACCGAAGAAACCACCGAGTGGCTGTATTTGTTGGGCGAAGAGGCGCGCATCGTCGGCATCAGCGGCTACACCGTCCGGCCACGCCGCGCGCGACAGGAAAAGCCCAAGGTCAGTGCCTTTCTGGATGGCCGTATCGATCAGATCGTCGCGCTTCAGCCCGACCTCGTGATCGGCTTTTCAGACATGCAGGCCGCATTGGCCGACAAGCTCATACGCGCAGGCCTCAGCGTCTTCATCACCAACCAGCGCAGCGTGGCGCAGATTTTCGACACGCTGCGCCTGGTGGCCGGGCTGGTAGGTGCACAGGCCAAGGCCGAAGCCTGGATCGAGGCCTGCCAGGCCGAACACACGCGCATGGCCGCGGTGGCCGCCATCTGGCCACGCCGGCCGCGTGTCTATTTCGAAGAGTGGGACGAACCGAAGATCAGCGCCATTCAGTGGGTGTCGGAGCTCATCACCATTGCCGGCGGCGACGATGTGTTCCCCGAACTGGCGACACAGAGCCTGGGCAAGAACCGCGTCGTGGCCGACGCGCTGGAACCGGCGCGGCGTGCGCCCGACCTCATCGTCGGCTCGTGGTGCGGCAAGAAGTTCCGCCCCGAGAAAGTGGCCGCGCGTGAAGGCTGGGCGGCCATGCCCGCAGTGGCAAACGGCCGCCTGCATGAAATCAAGAGCTGCGACATCCTGCAGCCCGGTCCGGCCGCGCTGACCGACGGCCTGGGGCAACTGCATGCCTTCTGCGCAAGCTGGGCCGCGACCGCATGAACAGCACACTGCCCACCATCGACAACCTGCACGACGAGGCGCTGGCCGCGCAAGTGCGGCGGCGCCTGGACCAACTGACCAAGCCGCAGGGTGCGCTCGGCCGTCTGGAGGCATTGGCGCTGCAGGTGGCGCTGGTGCAGGGCTGCACGCACCCGCAATGGCTGGCACCGCAACTGGTGGTGTTTACCGCCGACCACGGCATTGCGGCGCAGGGTGTCTCTGCCTATCCGCCCGAAGTGACGGCGCAGATGGTGCTGAACATGCTGGCCGGGGGTGCGGCGGTTTCAGTGCTGGCGCGCCAGCACGGCCTGGCGCTCACGGTGGTTGATTGCGGCGTCGCGCATCACTTCACGCCGCAGACCGGTCTGCGCATGGCCAAGGTCTGCCACGGCACGGCCGATAGCAGCACCGGCCCGGCCATGAGTGAAGCGCAATGTGCCAGCGCCATCGCCCACGGCATGCAGCTGGTGCAAGAGCTGTCGGGCAACGTGCTGCTGCTGGGCGAGATGGGCATCGGCAACACCTCTTCCGCAGCGCTGCTGATGTGCCGGCTTGCCGACCTGCCGCTTGCCGACTGCGTGGGCCGCGGTACGGGCCTGGATGACGCTGGCCTCGCGCACAAGACCGCCGTGCTGCAGCGTGTGCTGCAGCACCATGCCGAAGTGCAAGGCGTGCTGCCAATGCTGGCCGCCATGGGCGGGGCCGAAATCGCGACGATGGTGGGCGCGGTGTTGCAGGCCGCGCACGAGCGCCGCGTGGTGGTGGTCGACGGCTTCATCACCACGGCTGCCGTGGCCGTGGCGGCGGCACTGGCGCCCGCCGTGCTGCAACGCTGCGTGTTCGCGCACGGCTCGGCCGAAGCCGGCCACGGCCGCTGGCTGCAGGCGCTGGGTGTGCAGCCGCTCTTGAACCTGGGCCTGCGCTTGGGCGAAGGCTCGGGCGCGGCGCTGGCCTGGCCGTTGCTGGTCTCGGCCTTGCAGCTGCTGGACGGCATGGCCGGCTTTGCGTCGGCCGGCGTGGCAGAGCGCAGCGATGTGGCATGAACTGCGGCTCTTTTTCATCGCGCTGCAGTTCCTGACACGCGTGCCCATTCCCGGTTGGGTGGGTTTTCAGCCGGCGTGGCTGCACCAGAGCGCACGTCATTTCCCGGCGGTGGGCCTGTGCCTGGGCGCGCTGGGTGCGGCGGTGTTGTGGGGCGCGGCGCACCTGTGGTCGGCCTTGATCGCCGTGCTGTTGAGCATGGCCGCCACCATTTGGGCCACGGGTGCCTTTCACGAAGACGGGCTGGCCGATACCTGCGACGGCCTGGGCGGTGCCGTCGCACGCGAGAAGGCGCTCGAGATCATGAAGGATTCGCGCCTGGGCACCTACGGCGCCGTCGGCTTGGTGCTGGTGCTGGCGTTGAAGGCTGCTTCCCTGCACGCGCTGGCAGTACGCGACCTGGTCGCGGTGCTGGCGCTGCTGCCGCTGGCGCATGCCTGGTCGCGCACGGCCACCGTGGTGCTGCTGCGCCTGCTGCCTTATGGCGGTGATGTCGAACACGCCAAGGCCAAGCCGATGGCGCAACAGATCGATGGCCACGGCCTGGCTGTGGCGCTGATGTGGGCGGCCATCGCGGGCGGCGCGGCGGCAGTGTTCGTGAACATCGCGGTGCTGCTGTGGGCGCTGCTGGCGACCGTGGCTGTGGCGTGGTTCATGGCGAACTGGCTGCAGCGTCGCCTGGGCGGCTACACCGGCGATGCGCTGGGCGCCACGCAGCAGTTCAGCGAGCTGGCCGTCTATCTGGCTGCATTGGCAGCGCTGGCGCGCGGATGAGCACGCCGCTGCTGTGGTGCTGGCGCCACCCACGCGCCATCGGCGCCCAGGGGCGCTGCATCGGCCACACCGACATCCCGCTCGACCCGCGCAAGGCGCGCCGCCTGGCCCACCGCATCCGCGAGGCCGCGCGCCGCCACGGCCTGCCGCGCGTGGTGTGGGTGTCGCCGCTGGCGCGCAGCCGCGATGTCGGCCGGGTGCTGCGCGGCTGGGGCTTCAAGGCCCACGTCGATGCGCGTCTGATGGAGCTGAACTTCGGCCGCTGGGACGGCCGGCCGTGGTCGGCCATTGCCTGGGCTGAAGTCGAAGCCTGGCAGGCCGACCTGCTGCATCACGCGCCCGGTGGCACCGATCAGGGCGAGAGCCTGGCCGCGCTGGCCGCGCGGGTGCAGGCCTGCTTGCAGGAAGCCGAGCGCGATGCCACGCCGCGCTTGCTGGTGACGCACGGCGGCTGGCTCAATGCTTTGCAGTTGCTGCCGCGCCTGTTGCCGCCTGCGGGGGCGCTGGCTGCGGCCGACTGGCCGTCACCGCCACGCCACGGCGCTCTCGTCGAGTGGCCGGCAGGGCCTGCACTGCGGTCAATCCGGGCTTGATGTCGATTCGTCGTGCGCGAGCCACGCTTCGTCGCATGCAGGTGGTGGCGGATGGGCGGCGTGACGAAGATGCATGCATTGCAGCCCCAAACCCAGACCGGAGCCCACCATGTTCTTGCACCTCACCCACCGCATTCTTTCCCTTTCGCTGGCCACCGTGATGGCGCTGGGCTTGTTGGGGGGCCTGGGCGGCATGTCTCAGTCGGCCACCGCGAATGCCAGCACCCTGTGGGCTGCGCAAAACAGCAGCGTTCGCGCATGAAGCTGTTGATCCTCGTCGTCGGCTGGTGTCTGCTCTTTGTGCTGAACTGGCCCCTCGCGTTGCTGGCTCTGGTGCTGGCGCCTTTCGTATGGCTGCTCTCGCTGCCGCTGCGCCTGATCGGCATCACCTTCGATGCGATTTTTTCGCTATGCCGTGCGCTGCTGATGCTGCCGGCGCGGCTGCTGGGCCACAAGCTCTGAACCCGCGCAGGCGCTGCGGCCGCGCTTGCCGACCGCGCTTGCCGACCGCGCCAAGCTGGCCGCCACGCTCCGTTCGCGCAATCCTCGTCTATCGGTGCGCGTCTGGGCCGTCCCGGGCGACGGATGGCACCGCGACGAACACGGAGTCCCACGACAGCGCTGCCTGAGCCTGTGCAGTCGAACTGAAACGCAGACAGGCATCGAGCCCCGGCACATCGTGCACTCCACGGGCCACCGGGAACCCCTGGTACTGCACGCCACGGTGACGTACATGAAGTTGCTGGCCGTCGCGTTGCACGGAGACCTCGCCCACTGCGTTCACCCGATACCTGCCCGATGGAACTACCGTTGGAACTACCGATGGATCTACCGTTGGATCTGCGGCCTGAGGCGCGACCAGCGGCTCTGGAACGCGACCTTCGGCGATGGCCATCAAGGCACGGGACAACGCCGGCTGCAACCATGACGGCGGTCCGTCGTTGGCGACCCAGGCGATGGCGATGTTCCGGGCTTCATCGACACAGTCGAAACAGAAGAAGCCGTTGTGGCTGCCGGTGTAGTAGCGCCGTTTGCCGTTTCACGTTTGCCGTCTGCCGTCTGCCGTCTGCCGAGCCGTGCCAGCTGCCCAGTGTGATGCCTGTGCTGCGCCCGTCTTCGAGCCGTGCCGGGCCCCCTGGCGGCACGATCCCTTGCGGACCCATCGAGGCGCCATCGGTCGGCGTGTCTGGCGTGAAGGGCAGTTGCCGTTCGATGTCGGCAAAGCCGAATCCTGCGGCGTACTCGACCTGGCCTCCGCGGCCCATGACCAATGACCACGGCGCCCTGGAAGCGATGGCGCTCAACAAGTTCGCGCAGCAACGCATCCGCACCTCGTGCGGCCAGTAGCGGCGCCGAAGCGCAGCCAGCGAGAGAGAAGGCAGCAGCGGAAACCAAGCCGCGCGTTGTCATCGTGGCGGTCCTTTGTGGCTCACAGGCTGTTTATGCGTGCAGGCGCAGTGTCAAGCGGCAATCAGATTCTTGGCCCCCAACGCTGAAGGGTGCCCAGCGAAGGCACAAATCACCGTTAACATAATTCAGGCCGTCGAGACCGCATGTTCATGCCAGCTGCAGCAGCGGTTTGATCATTCGCTCAGCACGCACGAGCAGCACGCACGATCAGCACGCACGGTCAGCACAGGCAAGCAGTACATGAGCAACCACACAACAGCCGACCGCCACCCCGGTGACGAAGCAGAGGCCGGCCACCTGCCCTGGGCAGGCCAGGCCTACAGCGTCAAGCGCTTCGGCGTCACCATCACCAATTGCGACACCGAGCCGGTGCAGACGCCCGGCTGCATCCAGGGCCACGGCGCGCTGCTCGTCTTGAACCGCAGCGATCTGTGCGTGGCGCAGGCCAGCGAAAACAGCGATGCGTTGCTGGGCCGCGCGGCCGTGGCGCTGCTGGGGCAGCCGGTGTCGCTGGTGCTGGGTGCGCAGGAAGAGGCGTCCTTGCGCCGCCTGCTGGGCCGCGACGATTGCGAGCACAACCCGCGCTACCTTTGTACCTTGCCCGCGCACGACAGCGTCCCGGCGCTGGACGTGTCGGTGCACACGGTCGACGGGGTGGTGGTGGTGGAGTTCGAGGCCACCGGGCGCAGCCAGCCCAGGCCAGACCCCGCGTCGTGGGATCCGATCGGCCGTGTTCAGCACAGCGTGGCGCGTTTGCAGAAGGCCGACACGCTGCAGGCGCTGGGCGACATCGCCACTGCCGAGATCCGTTCGCTGACCGGGCTGGACCGCGTCATGGTCTACCGCTTTCACGCCGACGGCCATGGCGAGGTCGTGGCCGAAAGCCGCCGCGACGATCTGGCGCCGTGGCTCGGCATGCACTATCCGGCGCAGGACATTCCCGAGCCGGCGCGAGAGGTCTTCCGCCGGGTCTGGATCCGCCCGCTGCGCGAGGTGGGCGCGCCATTGGCCGAATTGGTGCCGCTAGCCCACCCCGACACCAGCCGGCCGCTGACGATGACGCATTGCGCGTTGCGCGGGCCGTCGGTGATGTACACCGAGTACCTGCAGAACATGGGCGTCACGGCCGGGCTGACGCTGGCCATCCGCCGCGGTGACCAGCTGTGGGGTCTGATCGCCGGCCACCACTACAGCGGCCCGCACGACATGTCGTTCGAGATGCGGGCCGCCTGCGAGTTGCTGGCGGTGGTGGTCTCGCTGCAGCACCGCGCCGCACAGGAACGCGAAGAACTGGTCTACAGGCTGCAGCTGGACAACGTGCTGCAGCAACTGGTGACGCAGGCGGCGCACGAAGGCGGGCTGTCGGCGCTGCTAGACGGGCCACCGACGCTGCTGGACGCCATGGGCGCTGGCGGCACGGCGCTCCTGCACCGTGACAGCTGGACTCGCGCCGGCGAGGTGCCGCCCGAACCCGAGCTGCAGGCGCTGGGCGCGTGGCTGGCGAACAGGCCCGAGCTGATCGACCTCGAGCGGCCGATTTTCGTCACCGATGCGCTGGCGCGCGAATACCCGCCTGCCGCGGCATGGGCCGGCTGCGGCGGCGGGCTGATGGCGATTGCGCTGTCGCGAACACT
>JBBSCV010000221.1:0-7151 GCA_038249925.1 Burkholderiales bacterium | reverse complement strand
TTCGCAATCCGCATTCGCACCCGCTTCCGATGACAACGGCCCCCGCCGCCGCCCCCGCACCTGCGAGCCCGCCCATGCCGCCCCGGCTGATGACGGTGTTGTTCATCGGCGTTTTCATGGCCGCGCTGGACACCGCCGTCATCGCGCCCGCCATTCCCGTGCTGCGGCAGAGCTTCGGGCTGGACATCCGCGAGGCCGGGCTCTTGATGGTGGCCTTCATCCTGTTCAGCCTGCCCAGCACGGCGCTGATGGCCAACCTGGGCGACCGCCACGGCCGCCGCCCCGTCTACCTGGTGTGCGTGGGCCTGTTTGCCGCCGGTTCGCTGCTCATCGCGCTGGCGCCCAATTTCGCCACGCTGCTGGCCGGGCGTGCGCTGCAGGGCATCGGCGGCGGCGGCATCATCCCGACAGCCAGCGCCGTCATCGGCGACAGCGTGCCGCCGGCGCAGCGCGGCCGCGCGCTGGGCCTCATCGGCGCCACCTACGGCATGGCTTTCGTGCTGGGCCCGCCCCTGGCGGCGATGTTGATGGTGGTGGCCAGCTGGCACTGGATCTTCCTGCTGAACCTGCCCATCGCCGCATTGGTGATGTGGATGGGCTGGCGCGCCTTGCCGCGCAAGACGCAGGCCGGGCCGCTGCCGCCGCTGGACGCTGCGGGCATCGTGCTCGTTTTCCTGATGCTGAGCTGCCTGGTGCTGGGCGTCACGCGCAGTGCCGACGAGATTCTCGGCCGCACCGTGTGGCCGCTTCTGCTGGCCATGGTGCTGCCACTGCTGGCGCTGCTGCTGTGGGTGGAAACGCGCGCCGCGGCGCAGGGCCGGCGGCCGATGATTCCGCTGAAGCTGTTCCGGCGCCGCCAGCTGGCCGTGACCTACCTGCTCACCGTCGGCGCCGGCTTCGGCATGGGCAGCGTGATCTTCCTCACCAGTATCGCCACATTGGCGCACGGCGTGGCCACAGCCCAGGGCGGCTTCGTGCTGCTGCCGATGGTGCTGTGTTCGATGGCGGGCTCGGTGCTTGCCGGCCGGCTGTTGAACCGCCTGGGCGCACGCAACGTGGTGATGACCGGCTTTGCGCTGCTGGCGGCCGGCTACGGGGCGTCGGCCTTGCCGCTGGAAGGTGGCGCCTGGGGCTTGTGGCTCTTCATGGCCGCCACCATGCCGGTGGGCCTGGGCGTGGGCGTGGTGGTGGGCGGCGCGCTGCGCAGCATCGCCATCGACGAAGCCCCGGTCGAGCAACGCGGCGCGGCGCAGGGCCTCGTGAACATCTTCACCAGCGTGGGCACGCTGATGTCGGCCACGTTGATCGGTGCCGTGGCCGAGTTCGCCGGTGGCGGAGCGCGCGGCCTGGCACTGGCCTACGGCGGTGTGGCGGTGGTGATGGCGCTGATGCTGCTGGCCACGCTGGCCTTGCGCAGCGCACCGGCCGGCGAGCCTGCACTGCGCCACGGCGCTTGAGCCCTGCGCTTGAGCCCTGCGCTTGAGCCGCGCCGCTGCGGCTGCAGGCGCAGCACCGCAACGCCTCAGCGCGCCGCCGGCTTCTTGCCGGGCGCGGTTGTCCGGGCCTTTTTGTCGGGCCTGGATGGCTTGGTGCCTTTGGCTGCTTTGGTGCTCTTGGCGCGCTGCGCCGCTCGCGCCTTCTTCGAGGCCTGGGCGCGCGGCGCCGCTTTCCCGCCCCCGGTGTCCACCACCAGCACCCGCACCGACTGCGGCCCCAGCCACAGGCTGGCCTGGCCCGCCGCATTGGCGCGCGCGGCCTGCGCGCCGCCTTCCGGGTGTGCCGATATCAACCGCGCATTCGGCGGCAGCTGGCCGATCTCGGCCTGCGCCAGTTGCGTGCCGTAGTTGATGAGCACGAGCGTCCGTTCGCCTTCGTGCACACGTTGCCAGCCCGCCACCAGCCCCTGCGCAAAACCGTGTTCCTGGCGCCCGCGCGCGATGCTTTCCAGCCCGTTGCGCAGCTTCAGCAGGGCCTTGTAGAAATTGAAGATGCTGCCCGGGTCGGCGCGCTGGGCCTGCACATTGTTCGTGGCGGCATTGGGCGCCAGCGCACGGAAGGGTGTGCCCGTGGTGAAGCCCGCCGTCGATGTTTCTGCCGTCCAGCTGTAGGGGCCCCGCAGCGGCAAGTCGCCCGCGAGCCCCGGCACGCCGGCCTGGCCGATTTCTTCGCCGTAATAGATGAACGGCGTGCCCGGCTGCAGCAGATAGCCGGCGGCGGCCACCTTGTAGGCGCGCACGTCACCGCCCAGCTGGTCCCACAAACGTCGGCCGGCAAAGATGTCGTGGTTGCTCAGGAAGGTGGCCATCGTCGGCGAGGCCGTCTCGTAGTGCGTGGCCACCAACGCCACCGACTCGGCCTGGCCCCGCGCCGCCGCCACATAGTGCTGCACGAAGCCGAACGCGAACGCACCGCCACACACCGCCGGGTCGCCATAGACGGCCGGCTCCGCCGTGGCCTCGCACACCACGTAGCGGTGTTCATAGCCCTTGATCAGGTCTTGCAGCTGCTTGGTCAGCGCGCGGCTCTCGGGCTGGTCGTTCCAGCGCACGGCGTCGCCTTCCAGCAGGTGCGGCACGGCATCCAGCCGATAACCATCGAGCCCGCGGTTCAGCCAGAAGCGCAGGCTGTCCAGGTGGTACTGCAGCACCGGCGGGTGGCGGAAGTTGAAGTCGGGCATGTGCGGCCCGAAGGTGCCGAAGTAGAAGTTGGTGGCGCCTGGCGGTGGCGGTGGCAGCTGCTTGATGTCGCCGGTGAAATGCCACGGCTGGGCCTCGGCCGCATACCAGGGGTTCTTGCCCCAGATGTCCCAGCCCTGCGGCATCTCGTCGGCCCACACGAACCACGGGCGAAAAGCGTTGTCGCGGCCTTGCAGCGCCTGCTGGAACATCGGGTGCTGCGCCGCGCTGTGGTTGATGACGTAGTCCATCACCACGCCGATGCCGCGCTGGTGCGCCTGGCGAATGAACTCGTCGAAATCGGCCAGCGTGCCGTACTCGGGCGCGATGGCGCGGAAGTCGGTGGTGGCGTAGCCGTGGTCGCCGTCGGCGTTGGCGGTGATGGGCATCAGCCAGATGCCGCGCACGCCCAGGTCTTGCAGGTGGTCGAGCGTCATCGTCAGGCCGCGCAGGTCGCCGATGCCGTCGCCATCGCTGTCGCGCCAGGCGCGCACGAAGATCTCGATGAAGGCGCCGTGATGCCAGCCCTCGGGCAAGGCACTGGCAGTGGGGCCGGCTGGCACCGGGCGGGTGTCGATGTCGGCGGCTGCGGCCGGGCCGGTCAGCAGCGCGATGGCCAACACCAGCGCCCACGCCATCGCGCAGGCCGCTCGCAGTGCCGTGCAGTTTTGCTTCGCTACCATTTGACGGTTCCCACCTGAGCCTAGCATCTCGATGAGCCACCGACCCCGCGCCAACGTCCCTGCCCTTGCCCTTGCGCTTGCCCTGGCTGGAGTGCTGCTGGCTCTGTGCACACCCCGCCCGGCGCTGGCCGAAGCCCCTGCGCTGGCAGCGTGCGAGGCCAATTTCGAGACCGTGCTTCGCGCCGCGCCCGCTGGCGCGGCGCTGCCGGCGCAGGCCGTGTGGCTCAACCGCCAGTGGTTGCGCTGGCCGGGGCAGACGGGCGGCATCTACCGGCTCTATCACGCAGCGCAGGGGCAGATCGTCGCCACACCCGGCGAGCCGGTGGCGGGCGCGGACGGCGCGCTGACGCTGGAAACACGCACGGCGCCGGTACCGGCAGCGCTGCAACAGCGCTTTCGCTGGGTGAGCCAAGGAACGAGCGAAGGCGTCACCTTGTCGGTGCGCGCCGCCGACCAGCACCGCCTGCGTGAACTGCACCGCCTGCAACTGGTGCTGGTGATGGAAGACGAGCAGGGCCGCGTGTTGCAGGCCACCGGCACCCAGACGGCCGGTGCGCTGGACGACATGTACGCCCGCGCCGAAAACATCCCGAACCTGGGCGCCGCGCCCACCCGCACGCGCGCTGGCTGGCGCACCGGCTTTCGCCTCTGGGCGCCCACCGCGCAGGCCGTGCACCTGTGCCTGCACCCCGACGGCCAGGCGCCGGCCACGGCGCTGCATGCGCTGCGGCGCGACGCCGCCACTGGCGCCTGGAACCTGCAGCTGCCGGGCGATCTGAGCCGACCGGACCCGCAGTACTACACCTACCTGGTGGATGTGTTCGTGCCCGGGGCAGGCCTGGTGCGCAACCTCGTCACCGACCCCTACTCACTCAGCCTGACCACCGACTCGAAGCGCAACTGGCTCGGTCGGCTGGACGACCCGCGCTGGCAGCCGGAAGGCTGGGCGCAGACGCGCCGGCCGGGCACGGTGCGCCACAACACCGACCTCGTCATCTACGAGCTGCACCCGCGCGACTTTTCGGTTCGCGACACCACCGTGCCGGCGGCCGACCGCGGCCGCTACCTGGGCTTCACCCACCCACAGTCGGCCGGCATGCAGCACCTGCAGCGGCTGGCCAGCGCAGGGCTCACCGACGTGCACCTGCTGCCGGTCTTCGACATCGCCACGGTGCCCGAGCAAGGCTGCGTCACGCCCGACGAAAGCGTGCTGGCCGCGCTGCCGCCCGACAGCGAAGAGCAGCAGGCCCTTGTCGCCGCCAGCGCGGCCCAAGACTGCTTCAACTGGGGCTACGACCCGCTGCACTTCACCGCGCCCGAGGGCAGCTATGCCAGCAGCGCCGCAGACGGCGGCACGCGCATCCTCGAATTCCGCCGCATGGTGATGGCGCTGCACCGCACCGGGCTGCGCGTGGGCATGGACATGGTCTACAACCACACCACGGCCTCGGGGCAGAAGCCGAACTCGGTGCTTGACCGCATCGTGCCCGGCTACTACCACCGGCTGAATGCGCAAGGTGCCGTGGAGACCAGCACCTGCTGCGACAACACCGCCACAGAGAACCGCATGATGGCCAAGCTGATGATCGATTCAGCCGTGGTCTGGGCGCGTGACTACCGCATCGACAGCATGCGTTTCGACCTCATGGGCCACCAGCCGCGTGCGGCCATGGAACGCCTGCAGCGCGCCGTGGACCGTGCCGCCGGCCAGCGCATTCACCTGCTGGGCGAGGGCTGGAACTTCGGCGAGGTGAAGGACGGCGCGCGCTTCTTTCAGGCCGCGCAGCGCAGCCTGAACGGCAGCGGCATCGCCAGCTTCAGCGACCGCGGCCGCGACGCCGCGCGGGGCGGTGGCTGCTGCGACGGCCCGGCCGAGGTGCTGCAGCGTCAGGGCTGGCTGAACGGCCTGCACTACGCCCCCAATGCCGAAGCGCTGACCCAGGCCCTGGCTGCAGGCAGCGGCAGCCGCGAAGAGTTGTTGCGCAGCGCCGACCTCATCCGCGTTGGCCTGGCCGGCACGTTGCAGGGCTACCGCCTGCGCACCTTCGACGGCAGCGTGAAGAAGCTCGCCGACATCGACTACGTCGGCCAGGGCGCGGGCTATGCCAGCCAGCCCGGCGAGGTGGTGAACTATGTCGAGAACCACGACAACCCGACGCTGTGGGACATCCACCTGCTGAAGCTGCCGCGCGACACGCCGCGCGAAGACCGCGCCCGCGTGCAGGTGCTGGGCGGCGCGCTCACGGCCTTCAGCCAGGGCGTCGCCTACTTTCACGCAGGCGTGGAACTGCTGCGCAGCAAGAACATGGACCGCAACAGCTACGACAGCGGCGACTGGTTCAACCGCGTCGACTGGACGCTGCAGGACAACTTCTTCGGCGGCGGCCTGCCGCCCAGGCGCGAGAACGAAGGCCTGTGGCCGGCGATGCAGCCCCTGCTGGCCGACGCAGCCGCACTGAAGCCCACGCCCGAAGAAATGCGCTTCACGCGCGATGCCTTCCTGGACCTGCTGCGCATCCGCGCCAGCAGCACGCTGTTTCGCCTGCGCACGGCCGATGAGGTGCAGCGCCGCCTGACGATGCTGAACACCGGCCCCGAACAGAACCCCACCGTGGTGGTGGGGCACCTGAACGGGCGCGGCCACCGCGGGGCGGGCCATGCGGAAGTCGTCTACGCCATCAACGTGGCGCCCACCGATGCTGAACTGGTGCTGCCGGAACTGCGCGGCCGCCCCTTCGTGCTGCACCCCGTGCACCGCGCGCCCGGCGCGGCCGACACGCGCCCGGCCACGCAGGCCCGCTGGAACGCCGCCACTGCCACGCTGCGGGTGCCTGCGCGCACGGCGCTGGTGTATGTCCGCCAATGAGGCGCAGGGCGCCGTGGTTCGCTGCCACACAGACGGGTCGGGCTGCGGCCTCTACCTTCCGGTGCCATTCCTTTGAAAGGACACCTCCATGAGCGCCAACTATGTGACCCGCGACAAGCTGGGCATGTACGCCCGAGCCGGCAATGACCCGGGCCCCGCCTTGATGGGCGCTGACACCTTGATGGGCAACGACGTCTACAACAGCGACGGTGAAGACCTCGGCGACATCAAGGAACTGATGATCGAGATGGAGTCGGGCGAAGTGGCCTACGCGGTGTTGTCCTTCGGCGGCTTGCTCGGCATGGGCGACAAGCTCTTCGCCGTACCCTGGGCAGCGCTGACGCTGGACAGCGTGAACAAGCGCTTCACGCTGAACGTGCCCAAGGACCGTCTGAAGGACGCCACCGGCTTCGACAAGGACAACTGGCCGGTGATGGCCAACAGCACCTGGGCCAGGGGTGTGCACCAGTTCTACGGCACCCAGCCCCGCCAGCGGGTTTGAAACCGGGTTTGAAACCGGGTTTCAAACCGTCATTGCGGCCTGGCAATGTGCTGCCGGCGCGAACCGAAAATGAACCGATGACGACACTCATTCGCTTGAAACACACCCGCGGGCTGCCACGGGCCGCAAGGCTGACTGCAGCGCTGGTTGCAGTGATGACAGCCAGCCTGACCGCAGCCTTGCCCGCCAGCGCCCAAGGCACGGCCCCCGTCACCGCGCCGCTGGCTACGGTGCCCAGCGTGGACCTCGAACGCTACATGGGCCGCTGGTACGAACTGGCGCGCTTTCCCAACCGCTTCCAGAGCGACTGCATCGGCCCGGCCACGGCCGACTACCAGTTGCAGCCTGGCGGCACGGTGCAGGTGATCAACCGCTGCCCGCAGGCCGGCGGCAAGACCGACGAAGCCATCGGCGAAGCGCGCCGC
>JBBSCV010000220.1:0-7159 GCA_038249925.1 Burkholderiales bacterium | reverse complement strand
GAGCGACGCTCAAGCTCATCAGGTCCGAACCCCGAAGGGCCAGCGCATCGGCCAGCGCCAGGCAGACCGCACGCCCGTCATCACCCGCCGCACGGCAGTAGCGCAGAGCCGCAAACATGGATGTGTCCATGAACGCGGCTTCGACCCCAATGACCTGACCCAGCATTTCCAACCAAAGGTAAGGCGGCAGCCCGGGCGGTGGCGACATGGCCGAAGCCAGAGTTGGCGTGCCACGCAGCACAGGGGCCTGCGCGACGCGACGCAAAGCCTCCTCACGCCGCGCCGGATCGGCGGCGGCCAGCAGCAGCCAGCTTCGGCCGTCTTCAGGGGCCATGGCCACCAAGTCAGCTGCGGACAGGGCCTGGCATTCGGCCAGACCGGGCTCATGCGCGCAGACCGCCAACGCCCACTGCAACACGCCAGCATCGCGCGTGCCTTGCGCCATCAGCGCAAGCTGACGCACAAAAGGCACGGTGTCAGGCCGTGCCGACAAGGCCGCTGGCGATGCTGCAGCGTCCAGCAAGCCAGAAGCCTGCAGCACAAGCGCTGCTGCGCGAGCCCGTTCGAGTGGGCTGGCCTGCATCGCAGCGAGCACGCGGGGCCAGGCCTCGGCACGTGCCCACTGCCCGAGCGGGCCCGGCAGCAGCTCGAAAGATTCAGGCTCACGCCCCGATATCCGCCGCGGCATGGGCACATTGCCAATGCCACAGAGCTCCAGGCTGGTCTGGTCTGCGAGCGCCGCTGGCACGCCTTGCTTTTCAGCCCTCACGGCCTGGCTCGCCAGTGTCTCGGGGGTAGCAGCAAGCATGGCGGCTGGAGCGGCAGCGCCAGCAACAGCGGCCGACGCGGATGCTGAAGACGCTGCAGCGGGCGCGGCAGCAAGCTTGGGCGGCGCCTCGCGCTCGCTGCGCGCAGCGCCAACGCCAGGCGTCGTCGCCGGCCACCACCAGAGCGCCAGCCCAAAAATCATCATCAGCAGCAGCATCACGACAAACAGCCGGGCGCGCAGCACGGGCCGGGATGGTTGCCCACGCCAGCCGCTCAGGGGTTTGGTTTCCCGCTGCGGATTTCCGTCGGGGTCTTTCGGGTGGCCTGGCAAGCTCATGCGCCCGCCGCCAGTGCCGCCCGCACGGCAGCAAGTTGCCGGCGCGAAACCGCAAGCCACTCGTCCAGCGGCGCCACACGCACGGCCCAGCCGTCGCCGGCTTCTTCGCCGGGGTCGGTGGCGTCGCGCAGCGCCAGTTCGCGGATGGCGTGGCGCGCCACCAGCGCGTTGCGATGGATGCGCAGATGCGTGCCGCCCAGCGCGGCCAGCCGCTGCTCCAGTTCAGACAAGGACTCATCGAGCACGTACTCGTGCAGCGGCGTGCGCAGCGCCACGTACTTCTGCCCCGCCTTCAGCACCAGCACCTCGGGCAGCGGCAGGCGCAGCACGCGGCCGCGGTGGCTCACCACCAGCGCCGGTGCGTCCTGCAGCGCCGCCTGCAGCAGGTTCAGCGGCTGCAGGCGCTGCCGCACGCGCTGCAGCGCGTCACGCAGGCGCTCGCTGCGCACGGGTTTGGTGAGGTAGTCCACCGCGTCCAGTTCGAAAGCCTTCAGCGCGTGCTCGGCATGCGCGCTGACGAAGATGACCGCCGGCGGCTGCGGCAGCGCACGCAGGCGCGCGGCCAGGTGCAGGCCTTCGTGCGGCGTCAGGCCGGGCATGCGGATGTCCAGCAGCACGGCGTCGACCTCGTGCGTGTTCAACAGCGCCAGCGCCTGCGGCGCGTCACCGGCCTCGCCGACGACGTTGGCGTCGAATTCGGGCAGGCCCTGCAGCAAGGAACGCAGGCGCAACCGGGCCAGCGGTTCGTCGTCGACGATGAGCACGTTCATGGCAGCGGCAACACGATGCGCGAGTGGAACAGGTCGGGCTTGCCGCTGCCGGGTGCGGCAGGCTCGCGCCACACGTCGCACTGCGCGCCCACATCGTGCAGCAGGCGCAGGCGCTCGCGCACGTTGTGCAGCGCCATGCCGTGGCCGGGCAGGCCAGGCTGCGGGGCCAGCGTGTTGATCACCGAGACCACCGCTTGCCCGCGCTGCACGGTTGCTCGCACCGTCACGCGGCCGCCGCTGGGCGAAGGCTCGATGCCGTGGCGCACGGCGTTTTCCACCAGCGGCTGCAGCACGAGTGAAGGCACGCGCGCTTCGTGCACCCGGGGGTCGATGTCCCACTCCACCGCCAGCCGCGCGCCGAAGCGCACCTCTTCGATGGCCAGGTAATGCCGGGCCAGCGTGATCTCGTCCTGCAACGACACCGAGGCGCCCACCTCGGCCAGCGCAGCACGGAACAGCTCCGCCAGGTCTTCGAGCACGGCCTCGGCGCGCGGCGGGTCGACACGCACCAGCGCCAGTGCCGTGTTCAGCGCGTTGAAAAGGAAATGCGGGCGAATGCGACTTTGCAGTTCAGCCAGACGGGCGCTGGCGTCAGCCGGGTGCCAGATGCGCGCGCGCAGGTCGAGCCAGGCCCACAGCAGCGCAGCAAACCCGACACCGGCCAACGCCACCGCCGCGCTGCGCGTGGGCAGCACTTCGCCGCCCAGGCCGGCCCACAACAGCGGCCACCACGCGGCCAGCGATGACAGCGCCCCCAAGGCCAGCACCAGCGCGGCGCGCACGGCGGTGCCCAGGGTCTGCAGCGGCCGGCGCAAGGCGCACACAGCCACCAGCCACATCAGCGTGCCGGCCACACCGCCGAAAGCCAGCACCGCCTGGCGTGCGCCCCAGGCGCCGGCGCTGTCCGCCGTGCCCAGTGCCACCACGGCCAGCACCGCCTGAACCAGCAACACGGCACGCAGCGCCAGCGCGGGGTGGCAGACGTCGAAGCTGGCCGCCGTCTGCGCCTGCGCGCGGCTGCGCTCGTCGGCCAGCGGGTCGAAGCGGGTGGTGACGAAGCCCGTGCCGCTGGCGCTGCGCGCAAATTCGGGTTCGGGGGTGGTGGGTTGGCTCATGGAAATCAGGGGGCTCGGCCGGATAATACGAAGCGCCGCAACCGCGGCACCGCGCCTTCACACAGCGCCGCCCTCGAATTCGCTCACGCTCAAGCCGACGCCTCCGCCCACGCACCCGCCCACGCACTCGCCCAAGCATGTCCACACCGCCTCCCCAGCAGCCTTCAGCCGACCCGCTGGCCAACAAGCACCAGGCCTGGTCGGCCTTGTTCAGCGAACCGATGAGCGAGCTGGTGCAGCGCTACACCGCCAGTGTCGATTTCGACAAACGGCTGTGGCAGGCCGACATCGCCGGCAGCCTGGCTCATGCAGAAATGCTGGCCGCGCAGGGTGTCATCGGCGCGCAAGACCTGGCCGACATCCAGAGTGGCATGGCACAGATCAAGCTTGAGATCGAAGCAGGCCGCTTCGAGTGGAAGCTGGCGCTCGAAGACGTGCACCTCAACATCGAAGCGCGCTTGACGGCCCTGGTGGGCGATGCCGGCAAGCGCTTGCACACCGGCCGCAGCCGCAACGACCAGGTGGCCACCGACGTGCGCCTGTGGCTGCGCGGCGAGATCGACAGAATCGCCGTGCTGCTGGCCGCGATGCAGGCGGCGCTGGTGGAACTGGCCGCCCGGCATGCCGACACCGTGATGCCCGGCTACACGCACATGCAGGTGGCGCAGCCGGTGAGCTTTGCCCACCATCTGCTGGCCTATGTGGAGATGTTTCTACGTGATGCCGAACGCCTGGCCGACGTGAGAAGGCGCGTGAACGTCCTGCCCCTGGGCGCTGCCGCGCTGGCCGGCACCAGCTACCCGCTGGACCGCGAACGCGTGGCGAAAACCCTCGGCTTCGATGCGGTATGCCAGAACAGCCTGGACGCCGTAAGCGACCGCGACTTCGCGCTCGAATTCAGCAGCTTCGCCGCCATCACGATGGTGCATGTCTCGCGCCTCAGCGAAGAGATCGTGCTGTGGATGAGCCAGAACTTCGGCTTCATCGACCTGGCCGACCGTTACTGCACCGGCAGCTCCATCATGCCGCAGAAGCGCAACCCCGATGTGGCCGAACTGGCGCGGGGAAAGAGCGGCCGTGTGGTCGGCCACCTGATGGGGTTGCTGACGCTGATGAAGGGCCAGCCCCTGGCCTACAACAAGGACAACCAGGAAGACAAGGAACCACTCTTCGACACCGTCGACACACTGGCAGACACGCTGCGCATCATGGCCGAGATGGTGGGCGGCATCACGGTGAAGAAGGAAGCCATGGAGCGCGCTGCGCTGAAAGGCTATGCCACCGCGACGGACCTTGCCGACTATCTGGTGAAGAAGGGCCTGCCCTTTCGCGATGCGCACGAAGCCGTGGCCCATGCCGTGAAAGTGGCCGTGCAGCAGGGCGTGGACCTGGCCGAGCTGCCGTTGGCCACGCTGCAGGGCTTCAACCCCGCCATCACTGAAGACGTGATGCAGGTGCTGACGCTGCGCGGCAGCCTGGCCGCGCGCAAGCTGCTGGGCGGCACGGCGCCCGTGCAGGTGCTGGCGCAGGTGCAGCGCCACCGCTTGCGGCTGGCTGGCGGCTGAAAGCGCAAGGAAAACGCAATGGACCTTGAAGCGCTGCGGTGGACAGGTCTCAGGCCCAGTTTGCGACGCCGGGATGCAGGCCAAGTCAGCCACGGTTTGAACCTCGTGCTGCGGCTGAAGCGCCCTGCCGAGATGCCGCTGCTGCTGGCCAAGATCGGGCAGGCGCAGCGCAAGATCAATGCCGGGCTGGGTGAACTGAATTTCGTGCACTTCGCGCGTTTCCTGCCCACCCCCGACCAGACGGCCTTGCAGGTCATCACCGAATTCGACGGCCCGCTGGCGCCCTATGTGCTGGACTTCGCCATCGAGATCGGCGACGTCTTCGACATGCTGCTCAGCCACACCCAGGGCACCGAGCGCATCGTGCCCATTGCCGAACACGCGGCCGAGTTTCTCGCCTTCGTCGAGAAGAACAACACCGTGAACCTGCTGCCCGGGCTCCCCGGGCTGCCTGGACTGAGGGTGCCGGACTGGCCGCTTTACGCCGCCTACCCCGAGCAGACCGTGCTCGACATCACCGGCCCGCGCAGCGATCTGCCCGTTCCCAAGGCTGACCGCTGGGCCACCGAGGTCGACCGCGACGACGTGCAGGGCAACCTGCTGCGCGGTTTCGGCGCTGATCGCGTCAGGCACTTCTTGCTCAGCGTGTCGCTTGCACGCGAGGCGCGGGCCTGGCTGGCCGGCACGGCCACGCCCGGCAGCGCAGTGCCGGCCGGCGTGCCCAAGGTGACGAGCGGCGCGCCGTGGCCCGCGGAAGCGAAGCCGGTGTTGATGCTGAACATCGGCCTGACGTTCAGCGGCCTGCAGGCGCTGGGCCTGCGCGATGGGTGGACACGCGACTTCCCCCAGGCCTTCCAGCAAGGCGCGCTGCAACGCGCCGAGGGCAATTTCGACGTGGGCAGCAATGCGCCCGAGCACTGGTGGCTGGGCGGCCCCGCGCAGGCCGCCAGCAGCCACGTGATGGTGTCAATGTATGCGCGCAGAGGAACCGATGCCGCCGCGCTCGAAGCCGCTGCCCAGGCCCTTTTGAAGTCACTTCCCGGTGGCGGGTTGCGGCTGATGGAAAGCGTCGACGGTTTTTCCCGCGACGGCAAGAGTTGGCTGGGTTACATCGACGGCCTGGCACACCCGCGCATCGCCACGGCCTGCCCGGAGGCCGACGAGCCCAGGGACGTGCAGCCGGCCTCGACCGCGGGCGAATTCGTGCTGGGCGCCGGCTACAGGAATATCTATGGCGGCAGTTCGCTGGGCGGCCTGCCGGCTGCGCTGGCCAGCAATGGCAGCTTCTGCGCGGTGCGGGTGCTGGCGCAGAACGTGGAAGTCTTCGACAAGGCACTCAAAGATGAAGCGACGCGCTTGAATGCGACTCCCGGCTTGAACGCCACCCTCGGCTTGCATGCGACCCCCGACTGGAACGTCACCCCCGACTGGCTGGCGGCCAAGTTGATGGGCCGCTGGTACGAAGGCGCGCCCGTGTCCCTGCATGCCGAAGGCCGGCCGCAAGGCCCGCCTGAGCACCTCGAAGCAGAGAACAAGCGCAACGATTTCGACTTCGCGCCTTCCTACGAGTACCCCGGCACGCTGGATGACCATGCCGGAGAACGTTGCCCGGTCGGCGCGCACATTCGGCGCAGCAACCCACGCACCGCGCGCGTGGCTGGCGCCCGCTACACGCGAAGGCTGCTGCGCCGCGGCATGAGCTACGAGCGCAAGGACGCAGACGGCCAGCGCCAGGAAGTGGGCTTGTTCGGCCTCTTCTTTTGCGCCGACCTCGAACGACAGTTCGAATTCATCCAGCGCGCATGGCTCAACGGTGACCGCTTCGCCGCCGGGCTGCGCGGCACCCGCGACCCCTTCGCCGGCACACCGGGTGACCAGCACGGGTTCGAGATTCCCATGCCGGCAGGCGCTGCCTTGCATTTGGAATTGCCGCAGTTCGTACACACCAAGGGCAGCCTGTACCTTTTCATGCCGGGGTTGAAGGCGCTGCGCCAGATGGAACGCTTCGCCACAGAGCCGCCACCGGCGCCGACAAGGCCGACAGTGGTTGCAGCAGCCGTGCAAGCAGGGGCCGCCGGCCTGGAAGACAGCTGGCGCTCGGTGCTGACCGGGCTGCAGGCCGGGTTGACGGCCGGGCTGACGGCGCTGCACTATCAGCGCAGCGAAAAGCACGGGCAAAACACGCTGCTCGACGACCTGATGAAGATCGCGCTGGCCAGCGTCGGCAACCCGCCAGGCTCCGAGCCCGCGACAGCCCCGGCGACCCCTGCAGCGCCATCGCGCGTCATGCCGTTGCAGAACATGCGCTTCGACCCGCGGCGGCGCGATTTCCAGATCGATCCTTATCCCGTCTATGCCGCGTTCAGGGCCAAGGAGCCGGTGCACTACTCGCCGCTCTATGACGGGTGGTTCGTGTTTAGCTACGCGGGAGTCGTTCAGGTGTGCACGGAAGATGCCAACTTCAGCGCCGCGCAGCCGGGCAGCAAGGCGCCGCGAGGGCTCTTCACGCTCGACAACCCGGAACACGCGCCCGTGCGCGCTGCCGTGGCACAGGCCTGGAACAGCGCGATGGTGATGGCTGAAGCTTCGGTGCAAACATCGCTG
>JBBSCV010000219.1:0-7171 GCA_038249925.1 Burkholderiales bacterium | reverse complement strand
GGCGCGATCGGTGCGATGGGTCCGACAGGCGCGCTCATAGGCACCGGCGTCGTGCGCCACCGGCGCCTGCGCCCGCAGGCGAATGCCTTCGAATACCCCACCTACTTCGTGATGTTGCCGATGCGCGCGCTGCGCGAGCAGCCGAGCGACGCCCTCGCGCGCAACCGCCGCGGGCTGCTGAGCTTCCACGACCGCGACCACGGTGACGGCCGCGCCGACGCCCTGGCCTGGCTGGACGAACTGCTGGCTGCCGAAGGTGTGCACGACGCGCAGGGCGAGGTCTGGCTGCAGACCTACCCGCGCGTGCTGGGTTTTGTCTTCAAGCCCGTCAGCTTCTGGCATTGCATGCGTGTCGACGGCACGCTGGCGGCCATCGTGGTCGAGGTCAACAACACCTTCGGCGAGCGCCACTGCTACCTGCTGGCTGGTCCTCAACTGGCCTATGGGTGCGAACTGCGCGCGCAGAAGGTGTTTCATGTTTCGCCCTTCTGCCACGTGACAGGCGAATACCGTTTCCGTTTCATGCGCACGGCCGACCGCTGCGTGGCCCGTATCGACCACGACGACGAGGCTGGCGCGCTGCTGCTCACCAGTGTCTCGGGGCGGCTGGCGCCGCTGACGCGTGGGGCCGTGCGTGTGGCCTTCTTCGGCATGCCCTTGATGACCATGGGCGTGCTGGCCCGCATTCATTGGCAAGCGCTGAAGCTGCTTTTCAAACGCGTGCCTTTTGTCAGCAAGCCCGCACCGCCGGGGGCCTTCGTGTCGCGTTGAGCGCTGCGACAAGAACGCGGTTCGGCATTCAGCCTGCCGCCTTTTGCCTTCTGGCATCTGCCTTCCTTTCTCTTCAGCGTTTCCGAAAAACATGTCGGTCATGAACTCTTCCACTGTCACTACCTCCCCATCCGCAGTCGCCTTGCCGCTCAGTGCGCCGGCCTCCGCACGCGCCGTGTTCCGGCTGATGAAGCAACTGCGGGTGGGCACACTCGACGTGCAATTGCCGGACGGTTCGCAGGCGCACTTCGGCAACCCGGAACACGCAGAGCCGCGCGCCGCGTTGCGCATGCTCGATTGGCACGTCTGCAGCGCCGCGCTGAAAAGCGGCGACATCGGTTTCGCCGAAAGCTACATCGCCGGCCACTGGACCACGCCCGACCTGGCAGCGCTGTTGAAGCTCTTCATCGCCAACCGCGACGCGGTCGAATCGGTGATCTACGGCACCTGGTGGGGCTCGCTGGTCTACCGCATCAAGCACCTGCTGAACCGCAATTCGCGCCGCGGTTCGGCCAAGAACATTCACGCCCACTACGACATCGGCAACCCGTTCTACCGCCTGTGGCTGGACGAGACGATGAACTACAGCAGCGCGCTCTTCGAGGGCGACTTCACCAAGCCGACCTCGGAAGCGCAGCTGGCCAAGGTGCGTCGTGCCATCCGCGAATGCGAACTGCAACCCGGCCAGCGCCTGCTGGAAGTGGGTTGCGGCTGGGGTGCACTGGCCGAGTGCGCAGCGCTCGAATTCGGCGCCCGGGTCACGGGCGTGACGCTGTCCACCGAACAATTGGCCTTCGCGCAAGAGCGCATGGCCCGGCACGGCGTGGCCGCGCAGACCGACCTGCGCCTGCAGGACTACCGCGACGTCACAGACGGCCCCTTCGACGCCATCTGCAGCATCGAGATGTTCGAGGCCGTGGGCCGCGAGTACTGGGGCAGCTACTTCAGCACGCTGCGCCAGCAGCTGAAGCCCGGTGGTCGCGCCTGCATCCAGACCATCACCATCCGCGACGACCTCTTCGAGCGCTACGTCAGGGGCACGGACTTCATTCAGCAGTACATCTTCCCCGGCGGTCTGCTGCCCAGCCCGCAGGCCTTCCGCACCGAAGCGGCCAAGGCCGGGCTGGAAGTGGTGAGCGAATGTGCCTTCGGTGCCGACTACGCCGAAACGCTGCGCCGCTGGCGCGCGCAGTTCATGCACAACGACCCGCAGGTGCGCCTGCTGGGCTTCGACCAGCGCTTCATGCACGTCTGGGAGTTCTACCTGGCCTACTGCGAAGCTGCCTTCGACAGCGGCAACACCAATGTCATGCAGTTCACGCTGCGTCGCACGCCGTGAAGCCCGTCCAGCGGCGGCAGGTGCTGCGCGCCGCCGCGTGGCTGCCGGCCGCGGTGGTCTGGGTGCCAGGCGCTGCCTGGGCGCAATCACCACCACCGGTGGGTGGCCCTGCAGAAGTGGCGGCCGAGGTGACAGGCGCGCGCCTGCTCGGCACCGGCACGCTGCGCTTCCTGGGCTTGCGCATTTACGACGCACGGCTGTGGGTGGGCGCTGCAGCACCTGAAAGCGACTGGCAAGCCGCGCCCTTCGCACTGGAACTTCAATATCTGCGCAACGTGAAGGGCGAGATCATCGCCGAGAGCTCGCTGAAGGAAATGCGCCGCCAGGGCGAGATCGACGATGTCACCGCCGAACGCTGGCTGGGCAACATGAAGCAGCTCTTTCCCGACATGCAGCCGGGTCACCGCATCACCGGCGTGAACCTGCCCGGCGTGGGCGCGCGGTTCTTCAGCAACGGACAGCTGCGCGGTGAACTGCGCGAGGTCGACTTCGCACGCTACTTTTTCGGCATCTGGCTCTCGCCGCGCACCTCGGAACCGGCGATGCGCGAACGGCTGCTCGGCCGCAACGCACCGTGAACGACGCCGCAGCCGCGGCGCGCGCGCCCGGCTGGCGCGGTGGCTGGAGGCAAGGCCTGGCCTACGGTGGCCTGGGGTTGCCGCTTGCCTTCGTGGCGCTGCCGCTGTATGTGGTGCTGCCCAACCACTACGCCGCCGAATTCGGCATTCCGCTGGCGACGCTGGGCGCGCTGCTGCTGGGCGCACGGCTGCTGGACGCGGTCGCCGACCCCTGGATAGGCCGCCTCGTCGACGGCTGGTTCTCGCGTTCGCTGAAAGCCGTGCTGCTGGCCGCCGTGTTGGCGGCCGTGGTGTGCGCCCTGGGCTTTCGGGGCTTGTTCTTTCCGGCGGTGGACACGGCCGAACAGAATCAGCAGGCGTTGTTGATATGGTGCGCCGCGCTGCTGGCCATCACCTACCTGAGCTACAGCGTGCTGAGCGTGCTGCACCAGGCGTGGGGCGCACGGCTGGGTGGCGGTGAAGGTCAGCGTGCGCGCATCGTTTCCTGGCGCGAGGGTCTGGCGCTTCTGGGTGTGCTGGTGGCCAGCGTGCTGCCCGCGGTGGCGGGCCTGTCGGTGGCCAGCATCGTGTTCGCGCTGACGCTGGCCGCCGGCGTTGCGCTGCTGGCGCGTGCGCCGCGGCCCGCCATCAACCCCATCACCACCTCGGCCCCGGCCTTGATGGCACCGCTGCGCACGCCGGCGTTTCGTCGCCTTCTGGCCATCTACCTGCTCAACGGTGTGGCCAGTGCGGTGCCGGCGACGCTGGTGCTGTTCTTCATCCGCGACCGCCTGCAAGCCGCAAATTACGAGCCCCTCTTCCTGGCCAGCTACTTTGCGGCTGGCGCCTTGAGCATGCCGCTGTGGCTGCGCCTGGTGACGCGCCTGGGCCTGGCACGCACCTGGCTGGTGGGCATGGGGCTGGCCATCGCCACCTTCGCCTGGGCGGCGCTGCTGGGTGAGGGTGACGTGGTGGCCTACACCGCCGTCTGCGTGGCCAGCGGCATCGCACTGGGCGCCGACCTCACGCTGCCTGGCGCCCTGCTGGCCGGGGTCATCCAGCGCGCCGGCCACGGCCAGCAAATGGAAGGTGCCTACTTCGGCTGGTGGAACTTCGCCACCAAACTGAACCTGGCGCTGGCTGCCGGCATTGCGCTGCCGCTGCTGGGCGCCTTCGGATACACCCCGGGCGGCCGCGATGCCAGCGCGCTGCAGGCTCTGACCCTGGCCTATTGCCTGCTGCCCTGCCTGCTGAAGCTGGGTGCGGCCGGGCTGCTCTGGACCCTCTGGCTGCGCAAGGAACCTACTTCATGATGAAAAACCGTCTGCTGGCGCTCGTCGCCACCTTCTGCACCGCCGCCGCACTGCTGGTCGGTTGCGCCTCGGCACCGACGCCGGCCGACTACGCAGCCGAGAAGCCGGTGCTCGACCTCAAGACCTACTTCAACGGGCCCATGGTCGCGCACGGCATCTTCACCGACCGTTCGGGCAAGGTGGTGCGCCGCTTCACGGTGCAGATGACGGGCACCTGGAACGGCAACCAGGGCGTGCTCGACGAACGCTTCACCTACACCGATGGCAAGACCGAGCGCCGCGTGTGGAGGCTCACCGACGAAGGCAACGGCCGCTGGAGCGGCCGCGCTGACGACGTGGTGGGCGTGGCTGAAGGCCGCTCGGCGGGCAACGCGCTGAACTGGCGCTACACGCTGAGCCTGCCGGTCGACGGCAAGGTCTACGAGGTGCAGTTCGACGACTGGATGTACCTGATGGACGACAAGGTGATGCTGAACAAGGCGGTGATGAGCAAGTTCGGCATTTACCTGGGCGAAGTGACTCTCTCGTTCTACAAAGAGTGAAAAAAGCGACATGGCCCTGAACCCCCGCATCGAGAGTTGGGCCGGCAAGACCGTCTGGCTGGTAGGCGCGTCCACAGGTATCGGCCGTGCCACGGCCAGCGCGCTGCATGCCGCAGGCGCGCGGGTCGTGGTCTCGGCGCGCGGGCGCGATGCGCTGGACAAGTTCGTCGCCGAACACGGCCGCAGCGACGCCATGGCGCTGGACGCCACCGACCGCGACGCGATGCGCGACGCCGCCGCCCGCATCGTCAGCGTGCACGGCCGCATCGACCTGGCGATGTACTGCGCCGGCACCTACAAGGCGATGCGCGCCACCGCCTTCGATCTGGACGTCGCGCTGAACCACGTGCAGGTGAACTACGTCGGCGCGCTGTATCTGCTGGACGCCGTGCTGCCGGCGATGCAGGCGCAGGCCCGGGCGGCCAAGCCAGGGCAGAGCGGCGGCCACATCAGCCTGGTCAGCAGCGTGGCCGGCTTTCGCGGCCTGCCGCAGAGCCTGGCCTACGGGCCCACCAAGGCAGCACTGATCAACCTGGCCGAGACGCTTTACCTCGACCTGCAGCCACTGGGCCTGGGCGTCTCCGTCATCAACCCGGGTTTCGTGGAAACGCCGCTGACCTCACAGAACCAGTTCAAGATGCCGGCCCTCATCACGCCCGAAGAAGCGGCGCGGGAAATCATGCGCGGCTGGAAACACGGGCAGTTCGAGATTCACTTCCCCAAGCGCTTCACCTTCTGGATGCACGCGCTGCGCCACCTCGGCTACGGCAGCTACTTCGCCGCCGTGCGCCGCTCGACGGGCATGTAGGCGATGAGTGCGCAGAGCCCTGAGGACTCGCGCCCTGAAAGCTCGCGCCACGAAGACGCGCGCATCGCGGCGATCGTGTTGCTGTTCGAGCAGCTGTCACCCGAGAAGCTGCCGCAGCTGGAACTGATCTACACCCCGACCGCGCGCTTCAAGGACCCTTTCAACGAGGTTCAGGGTGTGCCCGCCATCCGCGGCATCTTCGAACACATGTTCCGCACGCTGGATGCACCGCGCTTCGTCGTGCACGACACTGTCGTGCAGGGCCAGCAGTGTTTCCTGACCTGGGACTTCATCTTCAGCCTGAAGGGCCGCGACATGCCGCCTTTGGTGGTGCGCGGAGGCTCGCACCTGAAGCTGGCCGAAGACCACCGCATCTGCGACCACCGCGATTACTGGGACGTGGCCGAAGAGCTGTACGAAAAGCTGCCGCTGCTGGGCGCCTTGATGCGCTGGCTGAAGCGCCGCGTCAACAGCTGACGCAGCGCGCGAACGGTACGCTGATCAGCGCTGCCCTTCGGTGACGGAAAACGCCTGGAACAGGCCCGACCTGTCGACGAAGTAGGTCTCGGTGAACCTGACGGTGCCGCCCGGGTGTTTGGCCGGCAGCGGGAAAGGCGCCGCGCGCTTGATCATCGCGATGACCCAGGGCGCCACCTCGTCGGCCGCGGGTTTGCGCACCACGCTGATGTTGACGACTTCCCCGGCGGCACCGATCTCGGTCTCGACCATCATCACGCCGTACAGCAGCGGCGGCAATTTGCCGCGGTAGACGCGCATGGGGTAGCAGGCATAGACGTGCCTGGCTGCGTCGACACGGTACTCACGCTCCCCGTCGGTGACCGAGTCCTTGGGCTGGCTGCACAGCGGTGCCGGCACCATGCTGAATTGCGCCCATGCCGGCAGCGGCAACGCCAGTACCAGCACCAGCACGAGACCCGCCGCCGGCGCGGCAGCCGAGCAGGCCCGGCGCGCGCGAGAAACGGCAAAAGTCTTCGATGTGATGTGCATGTTCTTGGCCGCCTCGAGAACAAGCGCCGGGTCCCTCCAACGCCAACGAAGGAGGTTACACGATGCATCAGCGCCCCCGGGACATCAGCCTTGAGGACTTTTGCGCAGCCTTGCATCAATCAACGCAACGATCAGCGCAGCCAGCCCTTGCGCTTGAAGTACAGGAAAGGCGCGGCCACCGAACACACCATCAGCGCAATGGCCACGGCATAGCCGTACTGCCAATTCAGTTCAGGCATGTGGGCGAAGTTCATGCCGTAGACGCTGGCAATCAAGGTGGGCGGCAACAAAGCCACGCTGGCCACGGAGAAGATCTTGATGATCTTGTTCTGGTTGATGTTGATGAAACCCACGGTGGCGGCCATCAGGAAGTTGATCTTGTCGAAGAGAAAGGCGGTGTGGCTGTCCAGGCTGTCGATGTCGCGCAGGATCTGCCGCGCCTCTTCGAACTGCTCGGCATTCAACATGCGGCTGCGCATCATGAAGCTGAGCGCACGGCGCGTGTCCATCACGTTGCGGCGGATGCGGCCGTTCAGGTCTTCCTCGCGCGCGATGGCGGTCAGCGCCGCGCCGGCCGCCTGGTCGTTGACGTCTTGCGTCAACACGCTGGCGCTGACTTTCTCAAGCCCGTCGTAGATGCCCTCCAGGCGGTCGGCGCTGTATTCGGCATCGGCGTCGTACAGCTTCAGCAGCACGTCCTTGGCGTCTTCGATGAGCGCCGGAATGCGGCGCGCGCGCAGGCGCAGCAGGCGAAAGACCGGCAGGTCTTCGGCGTGGATGGAGAAGAGCACGTTCTTGGCCAGGATGAAGGCCACGCGCACGTTGCGCGCTGG
>JBBSCV010000218.1:0-7214 GCA_038249925.1 Burkholderiales bacterium | reverse complement strand
TACCGCGCGCTCCACCGTGGCGCCATCAGGGATGCGGCCGGCGCTGAGGTGGTTGATCTGCACCTTCGAGCCATTGGCCGAAGCGCCCGCGCCGCCGACCACCAGGTTGCCCTGGGCCATGGCGTAGATCTGGCCATCGGCGCCCTTCAGCGGCGTGGCGATCAGCGTGCCGCCGCGCAGGCTCTTGGCATTGGCCAGAGAAGACACCGTCACCTCCAGCACCTGCCCGGGCTTGCTGAAGGCGGGCAGCTGTGTCGTCACCAGCACGGTCGCCACATTGCGCAGCTGCATGTTCACGCCCGGCGGCAGCGTCACGCCCATCTGCTGCAGCATGGCGGTGACGCTCTGCGTGGTGAAGGGCGCCTGCGTGGTCTGGTCGCCGGTGCCGTCCAGACCCACCACCAGGCCATAGCCCAGCAACTGGTTGCTGCGTGCACCCTGCACGTTGGCCACGTCCATCACGCGCACCGAAGCCGCTGCGGGCAGCGCCGGAGCGCAGAAGACAGCACAGAAAACAACGGCAAGCCCGCGGCGCAAAGAGTTCTGACGGTTCGTCATATCAGCTGCCACTAGAAAGGCGCCACGCTCAGGAACACGCGCGACAACCAGCCGATGCGCTGGGCCTCGCTTTGCTGGCCGCGGCCGCGCTGTTCCAGCCGCACGTTGGCGATTTGCGCGCTCTGCACGGTGTTGCCGGCCAGGATGGCGCGCGGGTCGACCTGTCCAGAGAAGCGCAGCACGTCGACGTTGTCGTTGACCCCGATCTGCTTCTCGCCGGCGATCAGCAGGTGGCCGTTTGGCAGCACACCGCGCACCACGGCGGTGATGGTGCCGCTGAAGTCGTTGCTGCTTTCGGTGGCGCCCTTGCCTTCGAAGGCGCTGGCCGAGCTGCCTTCGGCGGTGCCCCGCACGAAAGCCTTGGGGGCGATGCCGGGCAGCGCGCTCACGCCCAGCTGCAGGCTGCCAGCCTTGTCGACGCTGCTCGTGCTCTTGGCCGTGGCCGTCACCTTCTCGACGATCTGCACCGTCAGCGTGTCGCCCACCAGGCGCGCTCGGTGGTCTTCGAACAGCGGCCGGTAGCGCGCCGCCTGAAAGACGCCGCCCTGCGATGCCACCGCACCCATGGCGTCGGGTGACGCGACCGAGGTGGGGATGGCAGCCACTGGCAGCGGCTTGGTGTCGGCCACGTCGACACGCGGGAAGATGGTGCTGCAGCCGGCGCCCAGAAAAAGCACCGCGGCTGCCGCACTGCGCTTCAGCAACTGCAAGAGGGCCGTCATCACAGCTGCCCCAGCCGTTGCAGCATCTGGTCGCTGGTCTGGATGGCCTTGCTATTCAACTCATAGGCGCGCTGCGTGGCGATCATGCTGACGAGTTCTTCGACCACGTTCACGTTGCTGGCCTCCAGATAGCCTTTCTGCAGCCGGCCCAGGCCGTTGCTGTCGGGCGCGGCGGCCTGCGGCGCGCCGCTGGCGGCGGTTTCTGCATAGAGGTTGCCGCCGCGCGATTCCAGGCCGGCCGGGTTGATGAAGTTGGCGATCTGGATCTGCCCCAGGTTCTGCAAGGCCGTCTGGCCAGGCACGGTGGCCTGCACCTGGCCATCGGGCGCGATGCTGACGCCGAGGGCGTTGGCCGGCACCGTGATGCCGGGCTGCAGCACATAGCCCTGGTTGGTGACCATCTGGCCGCCGGAGTCGAGCTGGAAGGAGCCGTCACGCGTGTAGCCGGTGCTGCCGTCGGGCATCTGAATCTGGAAGAAGCCCTGGCCCTGGATGGCGACGTCGAGGTTGTTGCCGGTGTTCTGCAGCGCGCCCTGGCCGAAGTTGCGCGTGCTGGCCGCGGTGCGCACGCCCAGGCCCACCTGCAAGCCGGTGGGCAGCTGCGTCTGCTCGGACGTGGCCGAGCCTGCGGGCCGCAGGTTCTGGTACATCAGGTCTTCGAACTGCACGCTGCCGCGCTTGAAGCCGTTGGTGCCGACGTTGGCCAGGTTGTTCGAGATGGCGTCCAGCTTGTTCTGCTGGGCTTCCATGCCGGTCTTGGCTATCCAGAGTGAGCGGATCATGGTGCGGGGTCCTTTGCGTGCCGTTCAGTGCCCTTTTGGGGGCTGACGGCCATCTTCGCCCGGACTGAAGTGCGGCTAGCACTCGAAAAGCGGCTGCGCAACCCGCCATCTCGGCCCCTGAAAACACGAAGGCGCCCGGAAGGCGCCCCGTGAATGGCAGAGGACCAGCGGATTGCCGCCGTGAGGCGCTGTGAGGCGCTGTGATCAAGCTTCCCGCCGCGGAACCGGCTTTGCCGGGCCGCTGGCGGAGGGTCCCCCTCGGGGGGTAGCGAGCGCCAGCGAGCTCGGGGGCTCAATTATTGCGGCGCGAGCAACTTGGCAGCTCCTTGTTCGCGTTCTTCGGCGCCTTTCAGCGCCTTCATTTGCTGCTCGAACTGGCGCGCCGCCGAGATCATGGCCACCATGGTTTCCACCGGGCTCACGTTGCTGCCTTCCAGCGCACCGGCTTGCACGCGCGCGGTGGCGTCCACCGGCAGGTCGGCGCCGTCACCGGCGCGAAAGAGTCCATCGGTGCCGCGCACCAGGGCGGCCTGCGGCTCGGGCGTCACCAGCTTCAGCTTGCCGGCCTGGGCCGGGCGCTGGCCGGGCACGGTGCTGGTCAGGCTGCCATCGGCGCCGATGTCCACGCTGGCGTTGGCCGGCACGTTGATGGGCCCGCCGTCGCCCAGCACCGGCAGGCCGCCGGGCGTGACGAGCTGCCCCTCGGCATTCACCTGCAGCGAGCCGGCGCGCGTGTAGGCCTCGGTGCCGTCCAGGCTCTGCACGGCGAGCCAGCTGTTGCCGGCCACCGCCACGTCCAGCGAGCGGCCGGTGTTCATCACAGGGCCCGGGGCTGTGTTGTGGCCGATGGTCGATTCGAGCGCGAAGACGCGCGTGCTGGCGCCGTCGCCGCGCACCGGCACGGCGCGAAAAGCCTGCATCTCGGCGCGAAAGCCCGTCGTCGACGCATTGGCCAGGTTGTTGGCCAGCGAGTCCTGGCGCTGCATCGTCGCCTTGGCACCCGACATCGCGAGGTAGATCAATCGGTCCATTGTTCATTGCTCCATCAAGCGGACGCCGCGGAACCGGCTTTGCCGGGCCGCTGGCGTCGCCCCCTTGACGGGGAGCGGCGCAGTCGCTTCGGGGGTGGTCATTACCGCAGGTTCACGAGCGTCTGCAGCACCTGGTCCTGCGCCTTGATGGTCTGCGCATTGGCCTGGTAGATGCGTTGCGCTGTGATCATCTGCACCAGCTCGCCAGTGAGGTCGACGTTGCTCTCTTCCAGCGCGCCCGACTGCAGCACACCCAGGTTGCCGTCGCCCGGCACGCCGGTGACGGGGTCGCCAGACGCAAAGGTGCGCGACCAGGCGTTGCTGCCCGAGGGCTGCAGGCCTTGCGGGTTGCGGAAAGTGGCCACCTCGATCTGCCCGGCCGGGCGGCTTTGGCCGTTGCTGTAGCGCGCGGTGATGACGCCGTTGTTCTCGATGGCGATGGCCACCAGCTGGCCCGACGAAAAGCCGTCCTGGCGCAGGTCGGTGACGCTGAAGGCCGAGCCGAACTGCGTCGTGCCGCCGGTGTTCAGGATGATGTCGGTCAGCTCCAGCGTGTCGGCGCCGGCGCTGTTCACGCTGGCCGGCACGGTGAAGGTGATGGGGCCGATGGGCGAGGTCGGCGCGCTGCCGTCTGCTGCGAAAACGATGGTGGAGATGGGGTCTGGCGCGCCAGGCGTACCCAGCACGCTTTCGCCGTTGGCGGTGGCGAAGACATTCCAGGTGTCGGTGGAGACTTTCTGGAAGTAGTAGGTCAGCGCCACTTCCTGGCCCTTCGCGTCGAACAGCGTCAGCGAGGTGGCGTTGTTGTAGGTCGCGGCGTCGTTGAAGTCGATGGCGGCGCCCGAGACCGGCACGGTGACACGCTGGCGCGAATCGAGGTTCATCTGAATGTCCATGCGGGCGGTGGGCTTGGGCGCCACCCCGCCGGTGGGCAGCTGCAGCGGCACCGCCTGCCCGGGCTGGATGACGCCCAGGCCGTCGGCGGCGTAACCCATCAATTGCTTGCCGAACGCATTCACGATGAAGCCATCGCGGTCGACCTTGAACTGGCCGTTGCGCGAATACTGCACGGGGCTCTTGCCGTCTGTGATCTGGAAGAAGCCGGCGCCGTTGATGGCCAGGTCCATCGGGTTGTCGGATGTCGTGATGGCGCCCTGCGTGAACTGCTGCGCCACCGCCGCCATGCTGGTCCCGATGCCCACGCTGTTGGCGCCGGCGCCGTTCAGCGCCGCGGCATAGACGTCTGCAAACTCGGCACGCGAGACCTTGGCGCCGAAGGTGTTCGCGTTGGCGATGTTGTTGCCGATGATCTCGAGGTTCTTGCTCGAGGCGTTGAGACCGGAAAGACCTTGCTGGAAGCTCATGGCGGGGTGTCCTGCTTGTGCTGCTGGAAGTGCTGCTGGAAGTGCTGCTGGGGGGCTGTGGGGGGTTGCTTGGCGGGTGTCAGTTGAAGGCCCTGACCTGGCTGTAGGCCAGGTCGCCGCTGAAGAGGGTCTGCAGCACCATGCCGTTGCCGGTGGTGCTGATGGCCTGCACCTGGTCACGCATCAGCGATGTGGTGGCCACGGCCTGGGTGCCGCTGGTGGCGACGACACGAAAGCGGTATTCGAGTGCAGGGTCAGCATTGCTCGCGTCCCACTTGATGGCATGGCGGCCTTCGGCCTGTGCGCCCATGTTCAGCGTGTCGACCACGCGCCCGGCCGAATTCAGCACCTCGATCTTCACGTTGTCGGCCGGCGTAGCCATCTCGAAGGCGCCATGGCCAACGCCTTCGAGCACCGCCAGCCGGTTGCCGGCCACGGTGATTTCGCGCCCGACCAGCGCCGCACCCTGCAGCGCCTGCATCTGCACGAACTGGCTGTTGAGGCCCTGCACGCTGCCGTTCAAGGTCTGGATGCCGCTGACGGTATTGATCTGCGCCATCTGGCTCGTGATCTGCGCGTTGTCCATCGGGTTCAGCGGGTCCTGGTTCTGCATCTGCGTCACCAGCAGCTTCAGGAAACGGTCGGCGCTGCCAGCCTCGCTGCTGTTGGCACTGCTGGCGCCGGCCGAACGGGTGTTCAACGCGGCGAAGGGGTCGCTGGTGATGGTGTTGCTCATGGCTCAGTTCCTTGCGCGGTGGCTCAAGCGGACACTCATTGGCCGATCTGCAGCGTCTTCAGCAGCAGGCTGCGGGCGGTGTTCATGACCTCGATGTTGTTCTGGTACGAACGCGAGGCCGAGATCATGTTGACCATCTCCTCCACCGGGTTCACGTTGCTGAAGGTCACGTAGCCTTCGGCATCGGCGCTGGGGTGCTTGGGGTCGTGCACGCGGCGGCCGGGCGTCTCGTTTTCGGTGATGGTGGATACGCGCACGCCGGCGCTGGCCTCGCTGCTGCCGCCCATGACGCCGTTCGCGCCCCGGGCACCCATCAGTTCGGTCTGAAAGACCACCTGGCGCGCCTTGTAGGCCTTGCCATCGGGGCCGGCCACGGTGTCTGCGTTGGCCAGGTTGCTGGCCACCACGTTCAGGCGCTGGCTTTGTGCGCTGACGGCACTGCCGGCGACGTCGAAGATGCGGAGCATGCTCATGGTGCTTCCTCAGTCAGCCTTGGGTGTGGCTCTTCATCGAGTCGAGCATCGTGCGCACGCTGCCGTTGATGAAGCGCAGCGTCGACTCGTACTTCACCGAGTTGTCGACGAAAGCCGCCCGCTCGCGGTCCATGTCGACGCTGTTGCTGTCGAGGTTGGTCTGCGCGGGCACGGCGTAGCGCAGTGTGGGCATGGCCCGGCCGCCGGAGCTCAGCGCCGTGCTGGCGATGCCGCTGGCAATACCGGTAGCGATACCGCTGCCGATGCCGATGCCGAACTGGCCGGAGCCATTGCCCGCAGCCTGCCCGGTGGCCTGTCTCAACGCCGAAGCGAAGTCGAAATCACGCGCCTGATAACCCGGCGTGTCGGCGTTGGCGATGTTGCTGGCAATGATGCGCTGGCGTTCAGCGCGCAGGCTCAAGGCCTGGGCGTGGAAGTCGAGCGAAGCGGTCAGGCGGGCAATCATGAGTCGCTCCTTTTTGAAGCGGTGACGACTGCCCGGCGGGGCGAAGGTGCACCACCGGGCTTGCCGGCATTCTGGGCAGCGTGCGGCAGAAGATGAGCCGGAACAGAGGGCGCTTCGCCGCCCAATTCCGACCTCCTGATGCCTGGGTTTTGCCTACATTGGCGGCTGTGAACCTGCCCCCATTGCAATTGCTGCGCACCCTGTTGCTGGCCTTGGCCCTGCCGGCCCTGCCTTGCCTGGTGGCTGCGCAGTCCGCGCAGGCCGGGCCGGCTGGCGCAGTGCCGCAAAGCGCCATCCAGCAGGCGCTGGACCTGATGACCCAGGCGGCCGCCGCGCTGGCGCCGGCGGGCGCCCGTGTGACGGCGCTGCCCGGCGCGCTGGACAGCCGGCTGCGCCTGGCGCCCTGCGCACGCATCGAGCCCTTCCTCGTTCCCGGCACCACTGCCTGGGGCCGCACCCGCGTGGGCTTGCGCTGCCAACAAGGGCCGGCGCGTTGGGCGGTCTACCTGCCGGTGGCCGTGCAGGTGTGGGCGCCGGCCGTCGTGCCCACGGGCGCGCTGGCGGTGGGTGCACGGATCGAACCCGAACAACTGCGGCTGGCCGAGGTCGACTGGGCCGCCGCGCAGCAGCCGCCCTTTGCCGACCCGGCGGCGCTGGCCGGCCGCGTGCTGGCCCGCGGCGTGCTGCCGGGGCAGGCCTTGCGTGCTTCCGACCTGCAGGCACGCCAGTGGTTTGCCGCTGGCGACCCGGTGCGCGTGCTCGCCAGCGGGCCGGGCTTTGCCATCAGCACCGACGGGCAAGCCGTGAGTGCAGGCGTCGAAGGCCAGCGCGTGCGGGTGCGCATCGGTGAAAATCGCGTCATCGAAGGGCGTGCCGTGGCACACCGCGTGGTCGAGGTGGGCCCATGACGTGCCCGGACCCCCAGATTCGCGGGGGTGCTCAGAAATTTGCAGCCGCGGGGCTAAAGTTCATTGCAGCCGCGTCCGATACAGCGTCTATGTCGTTGGGTAAGCACCCCCGCTGTGCCCCTGACAGGAGTCCAAGATGAAAATCGGTCCTATCGATACCAAGCCGCCCGGCAC
>JBBSCV010000217.1:0-7219 GCA_038249925.1 Burkholderiales bacterium | reverse complement strand
TCGAAGTTCATGCCGAAGAAACCCGTGATGAGGTTCAGCGGCAGGAAGATGGCGGTCAGCACCGTCAGCGTGCGCATGATGTCGTTGGTGCGGTGACCCAGTGCGCTGAAATGCATCTGCACCGCGGTTTCTGCGCTCTGCTCCAGCCGCCGCACATGGCCCAGCACGCGCTCGATGTGCTCGAGCACGTCGCGTGAACGCACGCGCAACAACTCACGTTCCCGGCGGGCATGAAGGTCGATCTCCTCGGGCCATTCGTCGATGGCGTCTATCCATTCCTGCACGGCGCTGCGCTGGTCCTCGCAGGTGTCTTCCAGCATGTGCAGCGTGTTGCGTGACTCCAGCAAGACATGCCAGTCGTCGAAGCGACTGCGCGGGTCCAGCAGCTGTGCCTGCAGCGTGCCGAGCTGGCGCGTCAGCAAGCGACGCAAGTCGAGATAGCTGTCGACCATGTGATTGACCATGCGCAGCATCAGGTCGGCCGGATGGACGGGCAGACGAGCGCTGCCGCGCGCGTCGCCGCTGCCCGAAAGGCCGAGCATGCGCTGAGCGAAAAACTCGCGCACCACGCAGTCGGTGGGGTGCACGGTGATCAGCACCCGATCGAAGAGGGCGAACCCCACCGGGCTGGTGTCGATGGCCGCCAGCGCCTGGCGCGCCGAGCCCACCGTGCCGCGGTCGTCATCGATGAACTGCGACGCGCTGCCGGCACCCGCAGCCAGGCGTCGGAAGACCATGACGTCGTACCACGAGGTGTAGTCGTAGTGGCTGGGCAACTGGTTGTTCAGCAAGTCGGACACGTGCAGGTCGACGAGCTGGCCGCCCGTCCAGCGCTGCAGCGCCTGCTGCAATTCGGCCGCGCGCACCTCGAATTCGCGGCGCGCGCTTCCGACCCACAGGAAGCCCTGCCCCGGCATCGTCTCGGGCAGCGCGTCGAGCTCGGTGAACTGCTCGGCACCGACGTGGAAGATGCGCATGGGCGCCCAGGGCGACGGCCTAGCGCCGCGCCAACAGGCGCGCCGCGTCGAGCGCGAAATAGGTCAGCACACCGTCGGCACCGGCACGCTTGAAGGCGAGCAGGCTTTCCATCATCACCGCGTCGTGGTCGAGCCAGCCATTGGCCGCGGCAGCTTTCAGCATCGCGTATTCACCGCTCACCTGGTAGGCGAAGGTGGGCACGCGAAATTCCTGTTTCACGCGGCGCACGATGTCCAGATAAGGCATGCCGGGTTTGACCATCACCATGTCGGCGCCTTCGGCAATGTCCAGCGCCACTTCGCGCAGCGCCTCGTCGCTGTTGCCGGGGTCCATCTGGTAGACCTTCTTGTCGGCCTTGCCCAGGTTGCCGGCGCTGCCCACGGCATTGCGAAAGGGGCCGTAGAAGGCGCTGGCGTATTTGGCGCTGTAGGCCATGATGCGGGTGTGCACGTGGCCGTTGGCTTCGAGTGCGCCCCGAATCGCGCCGATCCTGCCGTCCATCATGTCGCTGGGCGCCACGATGTCCACGCCAGCAGCGGCCTGCGTCAGCGCCTGCCGCGTCAGCATGGCCACCGTGCTGTCGTTGACGATGTAGCCGGTGTCGTCCAGCAGACCGTCCTGCCCATGGCTGGTGTAGGGGTCGAGCGCCACGTCGGTCAGCACGTTCAGGCCCGGGAAGTGCTGCTTCAGTGCACGCACCGCGCGCGGCACCAGGCCTTCGGGGTTGGTGGCTTCCACGCCGTCGGCTGTCTTGAGGCTGCTGTCGATGACCGGGAACAACGCCATCACCGGCACGCCCAGCTTCACGCATTCTTCGGCCTGCGCCATCACTCCGCTCAGGCTGCGGCGCTGCACACCGGGCATGCTCGACACGTCTTGCGCAGGGCCATCTCCGTCGAAAAGAAAAACCGGCAGGATGAAGTCTTCCGGCGCCAGGCGATGTTCACGCACCAGGCTGCGAATGGCGGCATCGCGGCGCAGGCGGCGCGGGCGGCTGGCGGGGTAAGGCGGGGGCGTGATCAAGCAGTTTCTCCGGGGCGCTGAAGCGGTGCTGCGCTACGCAAAAGCCATATGCCACCGCTAAATGACATCTGATAAAGTTGTCAACGGATGATAGCTGCGAGGCTGTCGTTCCCTGCTTTTCCTCCCTGAGCAGGTGCCTTAGCGTGATGACAGCGATAAGGCTTGCCCGCCCCGGTCCTGGACCGGGGCTTTTTTTTGGCGCGGGGCGACGCCGGGATAATCGCCTGATGAGCAGCAGCTACCTCTGGGTCAAGGCCTTCCACATCGTCTTCGTCGCCAGTTGGTTCGCCGGGCTCTTCTACTTGCCTCGTCTTTTCGTGAACCTGGCCATGGTGCCGGCAGACAGCCATGCCGAACGCGAACGCCTGCTGCTGATGGCACGCAAGCTCTACCGCTTCAGCAGCTTGTTGATGCTGCCGGCGTTGGCGCTGGGCCTGGTGCTGTGGCTGGGTTACGGCATCGGCGGCGGCTGGATGCATGCCAAGTTGCTGCTGGTGGTGGGCGCCATCGGTTACCACCACATGTGTCGTGGCCTGCTGCGCAGTTTCGAACAACTGGCCAACCAGCGCAGCCACAAGTGGTTCCGGGTCTTCAACGAGGCCTCGGTGCTGCTGTTTGCGGCCACGGTGGTGCTCGTGGTCGTCAAGCCCTTCTAGGCTTTCAGCCCGCGCTGCATGCCCGACCGGCTGCCCACCGCGCGCCACCGCAGTTCAGCCACGCCGCTGGCGGCGGTTTACGCGGTGCTGGTGCTCTACGCGAGCCTGTACCCGTTCGAAGGCTGGCGTTGGCCGCCCGGCCAAGACCTTTGGGCCCTGACCACGCTGCCCTGGACGCGATGGCAGGACGACTTCGACAAAATCAGCAACCTGCTCGGCTATCTGCCGCTGGGTGCGCTGTTGTGCGTGGCCCTGCGCCGCAGCGGTTGGCGCTTGCTGCCCACGCTCGTGGTCGCGCTGGGCCTGCCGGTGCTGCTGTCCTACGGCAGTGAAGTGCTGCAGCAGTTCCTGCCCAAGCGCGTGCCGGCACTGGAAGACTTTCTGCTGAACATCGCCGGCGCTGCTGCGGGTGCCTTGCTCGCGCTGGCCGGCCATGTACTGGGCCTGTTGGGGCGATGGCAGGCGTTGCGCGCGCGCTGGTTCGCGCGCGACAGCGCAGGCGCGCTGGCGCTGCTGGCACTGTGGCCGGTGGGCCTGCTTTTTCCGGCGCCGCTGCCGTTGGGATTGGGGCAGGTGGGAGAAAGGCTGCGCGAAATTCTGGCGGGCTGGCTGCAGGGCGTGCCGTGGGCCGAACCCGCCTACGCGATGCTGGCCGTGGCCGGCCCACCGCAATCGCCGCTGCGGCCGCTGAGCGAGACTCTCATCGTCGCGCTGGGCCTGCTCGGACCCACACTGCTGGCCTACAGCGTGATGCCCGCCGGCTGGCGTCGCGTGGCCGCAGCGCTGGGTGCACTGGCGTTGGGCACTGGCGGCATGGCTTTGTCCACGCTGCTGAACTTCGGCCCCGCGCACGGCCTGGCCTGGTTGACGCCCACCACACTGCCCGGTCTCGCGCTGGGTCTGCTGCTGGCGTTGGCGCTGGCCCCGGTGCCGCGCCGCGTCGTGCGCGGCCTGGCCCTGGTGGTGCTGACGGGCCTGGTGGTGGGCATGGCGCAAGCCCCGGCCGACCCCTACTTCGCGCAGAGTCTGCTGGCCTGGGAACAGGGCCGCTTCGTGCGCTTCCACGGTCTGGCGAAATGGGTGGGTTGGCTGTGGCCCTACGCCGCCATCGTCTGGCTGCTGCTACGTCTGGGCGCGGCCGATGACAGTCGGCTGCGTTGAGGGCCGACACCCAGGCTGACGCAAGGGGCCCAACAACGGGCTCAAACAAGTGGCTGGAACAAGGGCTCAAACAAGGGTCTACCCGGGGCTCGCTGCCTACAATCGGCGCGATGAGCTACTACAAGCACCACATCTTTTTCTGCCTCAACGAGCGCAAGAGCGGAGAAGCCTCGTGTGCCCAGCACGACGCGCAGGGCGCGTTCGATCATTGCAAGAGCCGTGTCAAGGCCGCGGGCCTGGCCGGGCCGGGCGGTGTGCGTGTGAACAAGGCCGGCTGCCTGGACCGCTGCGCAGGCGGCCCGGTGGCCGTGGTCTACCCCGACGAGACCTGGTACACCTTCGTCGACAAGGAAGACCTCGACGAGATCGTCGAAGAACACCTGAAGCACGGCCGCGTCGTCGAGCGCCTGTTGCTGCCGGAGAACGTGGGTCGATGAATGCCGCCACGCACAGCGCGGTGTTGCCCGGCCCTGCCGGCCGCATCGAAGCGGCGCTGGACACGCCAGCAACAGGCGTCCATTCGCGTGGCCTGGCCGTGGTCTGCCACCCTCACCCGCTGCACGGCGGCACGATGCAGAACAAGGTGGTGCAGACGCTGGCGCGCGCCTTTGTCGGCCTGGGCTACCGCTGCCTGCGCTTCAACTTCCGCGGCATCGGTGCATCCGAAGGCGCCTGGGACGAAGGCCGTGGCGAGGTTGATGATGCGCTGGCCGTGGTGCACGCCCAGCGTGCGCCAGGCGAAGCCCTGGTGATGGCGGGTTTTTCATTCGGCGCCTATGTCGCCAGCCAGGCGGCGGCGCGCCTGCTGACGTTGCCCGGTGACCAGCGCGCCGAACGCCTGGTGCTGGTGGGCCCCGCTGTGCGGAACTTCCAGCTCGCCGCAGTGCCCGAAGACACGCTGGTGATTCACGGCGAAGTGGACGATGTGGTGCCGCTGTCGGATGTTTTCGACTGGGCCCGCCCCGTCGCACTGCCGGTCACAGTGCTGCCCGGCGCGGGCCACTTCTTTCACGGGCAACTGCCCGCGCTCAAACAGATCGTGACAGCTGCCTGGGCGTCGCGCCCCGACACACGACTTCAAACTCCCGCCTGATGAACCTGACGAACCTGATGAACCTGCTGACATTGCTGAGACCGTTGATCCCTCTCGTTCTGCTCGCCAGCTCGGCACTGGCCCATGCCCAAGCCCCGCTGCCGCCAGAGATTGCGGCGCGCCAATACATCCTGATCGATCTCAACAGCAACCAGGTGCTGGCCGAACGCGATGCCGACGCGCAGGCCGAGCCGGCCTCGCTGACCAAGCTGATGACGGCCTACATCGTCTTCAATGCCATCCGCGACAAGAAGCTGGCACTCGACCAAACACTGCCAGTCTCGAAGCGCGCCTGGGACCAGCGCAAGGGCGGCGGCAGCCTGATGTTCATCGACACCACGATGACGCCCACGGTGGCCGAACTGCTGCGCGGCATGATCGTGCAGAGCGGCAATGACGCGTCGGTGGCGCTGGCCGAAGGCGTGGCCGGCAGCGTGGAAAACTTCGTGGCGATGATGAACCGCCAGGCCCAGGCCTGGGGTCTGAAGAACACGCAGTTCAAGAACGTCGAAGGCCTGACCGAACCCGGCCACTACAGCAGCGCTCGCGATGTGGCGCTGGTGGCGGCACGCGTCATCACCGAGCACCCCGAGCAGTACACGATCTACAAGCTGCGCGACTACACCTTCAACAAGATCAAGCAGGACAACCGCAACATGCTGCTGGGCCGCGACGCGAGCATCGACGGCATGAAGACCGGCTACACCGAGGCCGCTGGTTACTGCCTCGTGGCGAGTGCTGTACGCGACACACCGGCTGGCAAGCGCCGCCTCGTCAGCGTGGTGCTGGGCGCGAACAGCCGCGAGGCACGCGCCAGCGAAAGCCAGAAGTTGCTGAACTGGGGCTGGCAGGCCTGGGACACGGTGCGCCTGTTCGAACCCGGCAAGGCCGTGGCCACGGTGCCGGTGTGGAAGGGCACCGTCGGCGAAGCACGGCTGGGCGCTGCAGGCGGGGTGTTCGTCAGCGTGCCCAAGGGTGAAGGCGACAAGCTCAAGACCACGGTGGAGCGCACCGACCCGCTGGTGGCCCCGCTGGCCGCAGGCCAGGCGGTGGGCAGCATCATCGTCACCACGGCAGGTGGCACGCCGGTGGCCAAGCTGCCGTTGACGGTACTGGAAGCGGTGCCGCTGGCGGGCCTGCTGGGGCGCGCCTGGGATGCCATCCGGCTGTGGATTCAGTAGCCCGCGCGGGCCCGTAGACAGCGCACTGCGTGCCACAATTTCCAAGCACCGCGGAGAGTTGCCCATGAACGACGCCCAGGTTTTCCTCAACGGGGAAGTGCTTCCACTTTCCCAGGCCAAGGTCAGCGTGCTCGACCGTGGCTTCATCTTCGGCGACGGCATCTACGAGGTGGTGCCGGTCTACAACCGGCGCCTCTTCCGCTTCGACGAGCACCTGGCCCGCCTCGAGCGCTCACTGGTCAAGCTGCGTATCACCAACCCGTACGGCGCCGAAGAATGGCTGAAGCTTTGCCGCCAGCTGGTCGCCGCCACCGCCGAGGCCACGGGCGCGCTGGACCAGATGGTCTACATACAGATCACCCGCGGCGTGGCACCGCGCGACCATGTCATGCCCCCAGGGCTGACGCCCACCGTGTTCATGATGGCCAACCCCATGAAACAGGCCAGTGCCGAGCAGCGCCATGCCGGCGTGGCCTGCACCACGGCGCGCGACTTCCGCTGGGAGCGGGGCGACATCAAGAGCACCAGCCTGCTGGGCAACGTGCTGGCGCGGCAGATTTCGGCCGACCACGGCGCGGCGGAAACCATCATGTTCCGCGACGGCTGGCTCACCGAGGCCGCGGCCAGCAACGTGTGGGTGGCCCACGAAGGCGCGCTGCTCGGCCCGCCCAAGAGCGAACACGTGCTCGAAGGCATACGCTACGAACTGCTGCGCGAACTGTGCGAAGACTGTGGCATCGCCTACAACCTGCGCCCCATTTCCGAGGCCGACGTGCGCGCCGCCGACGAGGTGATGCTGAGCTCGGCGACCAAGGAAATATTGCCGGTGACGCAAATCGACGGCGAAGCTGTCGGCCATGGCGCGCTGCGTGGCAAGCCCGGCCCGATTTACGCGCGGCTGTACGAGGCCTACCAGCACGCCAAGCTGACGATGGTTGTTTGATGCCGGAAGAAGACCGCAAGAGCCTGATCGAATACCCGAGCGCGTTTCCCATCAAGGTGATGGGTGTGAACGCCGAAGGTTTCGAGGACGCCATGGTGGCCCTGGCGCTGCAGTTCGACCCCGGCTTCGACATCTCCACCGTTGAACGCCGGCCCAGCAAGGCCGGCAACTACCTGGGGCTGAC
>JBBSCV010000216.1:0-7236 GCA_038249925.1 Burkholderiales bacterium | reverse complement strand
GCAGTCAAGCGCAGCGCAGCTCAATCAACACGCAACTGGGGATCGGAAGCGGCGCGACGGTAGCACGCGCCTGCGCTTGGCGGCCGCGCAGACAACGGCGCAGCCCGAACACGAATGATCCGGAATAAGCCCGCCGCGCGAAGGGCTGCTGCCCGCTGCCTAACATCCTCACTGCCGAAAGGGGAGTAGCAAGCAGCGCCTGCTGCCGCGTCACCCCGTCAATACGGTTGCCAGCATCACGCCTGACAACCCGGGGCCGCAGGAGACTTCTCCCGCAAGACCTTTCGGCGCGAACTCTCCACAACACCACACAACACACGGGAGTGTCCATGGACACCATCGCGCCGCTTTGGCTCTGGGTATTTTTCGTCTGCGCGGTGATCGCCGCGCTCGTCGTCGACTTCATCGTGCTGAACAAGCAGGGCGCACACACCGTCACCGTCAAGGAAGCGATCAACTGGTCGATCGTCTGGGTGATGCTGAGCTTTGCCTTCAACGGCTTGTTCTGGTATGCGGTCTATCAGGACCACGGCACCGAACTCGCCAACACCAAGAGCATCGAGTTCCTCACCGGCTACCTCATCGAGAAGAGCCTGGCGGTGGACAACATCTTCGTGTTCCTGATGATCTTCACCTACTTCGCGGTGCCGCCGCAGTTCCAGAAGCGGGTGCTGATGATCGGCATCATCGGCGCCATCGTGCTGCGCACGGTGATGATCCTGCTGGGTGCCTGGCTCATCGCGCAATTCCACTGGGTGCTGTATCTCTTCGGCGCCTTCCTTGTGCTCACCGGCATCAAGATGTGGTGGGCGGCCGACAAGGAGCCCGACCTCGAAAGCAACCCGGCGCTGAAACTGCTGCGCAGGATCATGCCCGTGGGCAAGCACTTCGACGGCGAGAAGTTCTTCACCGTCCAGAACGGCAAGAAGATCGCCACGCCGCTGTTCCTGGTGATCTGCCTGGTGGGCCTGACCGACGTGATCTTCGCGGTGGACAGCATCCCCGCCATCTTCGCCATCACGATGGACCCCTTCATCGTGCTGACCAGCAACATCTTCGCCATCCTCGGCCTGCGGGCGATGTACTTCCTGCTGGCGGCCGTGGCCACCAAGTTCCACCTGTTGAGCTACGGCCTGGCGGTGGTGCTGGTGTTCATCGGCACGAAGATGCTGCTGATCGACGTCTACAAGATCCCTGTGATGGTGTCGTTGGGCGTGGTGATCGCCATCCTTGCCATCACCATGGTGTGGAGCGTGAAGACGGCGCCGAGGATCCGGATCAAGACGGACGCCTGAACCCAGAGCGGCCGGCGGCACATCCCGCTCGCCGCGCACACCGCGGCCGCCGGCCCAATCGCCGGCCCAATCGCCGGCCCAATGGGCGCGGCGGCGTCGGTGTCTCCATGCCTTGAAAGCGGGGCCTTGTCCAGCTGGTTTGGCCGCCGCGGGCGTTTCAGCGCGTGACGAGTGGCTGCTTGCCCTCTGGTGGCGCGAAGTGGCGGTCAAGTTCCGCCAGGTCGTCGCCCGTCAGGCGCAGTTGCCGTGCGGCCCAGTTGTGGCGCAGGTGCAGCGCATTGCCGGCTTTCGGAATCGCCATCACGCCCGGTTGGTGAAGCAGCCAGGCCAGTGCCACCTGGGCGGGCGTGGCCCGGTGGCGTTCGGCCACCGGGCGCAGGCGCGGATGGTCGACGAGTTCGCCCTGGTCGAAAGGGCTGTAGGCCATCAGCGGCATCTGCTGCACACGCTGCCACGGCAGCAAGTCGTGTTCGACACCGCGCTGGCTGAGCGAGTAGTACACCTGGTTCGTGGCGCAGGCGCGGCCACCGGGCACAGCGCTGAGTTCGCGCATGTCGTCGAGGTCGAAATTGCTGACGCCCCACAGGCGGATGAGGCCGCGGCGCTGCAGCTGTTCGAAGCCGCGTACCGTTTCGGCCAGCGGGACGACGCCGCGCCAGTGCAGCAGGTAGAGGTCGATCTGCTCCAGCTGCAGCCGGCGCAGGCTGGCCTCGCAGGCGGCCTGCAACGCCCGGGCGCCGGCATGTGTGGGCAGCGCCTTGCTGACGATGAACAGTTCGCTGCGCCGCACGTCTGCGCGCAGCGCTTCTGCCACGGCCAGCCCCGTGACTTCTTCGGCGCCGCCTTCGCCGTACATCTCGGCGGTGTCGATCAGGCGCCAGCCCATGGCCAGCGCCTCGCGCAGCGCGCCCACCTCAGCGGCGCGGCGCGAACGCACTTCGCCGAAGCGCCAGGTTCCGAGGCCCAGCGCTGGCCGCAACTCGCCGCTGGGAAAGCTGGTTTCGTTTGGAGGCGGAACGCCCTTGCCCATGTCGATACCCATGCCGGCATCCTAGCGGCGGCCCGGCCGAAGCAAGGTGCGCTGCCGCGCAGGTAAACGCAGATTTATCATCAGCACTGATGCAAGCCAGCCCCCAAGACCCCGCCCAGGCCCTTGCGCAAACGCGCCTGGACAACGCGCTGGCGCTTTTCGAAGAGTTCGTGCGCGCCACCGCCCGCCACGCCGACGCCGCCACGCTGCGCGGTCTGGAGCGCCGCTTCGCCGAGCGGGTGCAGATCCAGCCGAGCTACTGGAGCCAGATCAAGAGCCGCAGCCGCCAGATCGGTGAGCGGCTGGCGCGCCAGTTCGAACACCTGTGCCACAAGCCGCGGGGCTGGATGGATGTTGAACATGGCGCCGGCGCCCTTCAGGCCGAGGGCGCCACCGACCCCGCCAGCCGCGGCCCGGCCGACGATTCGGCGCCCCGCGACGATGACGAGCGTTTCATCGTCGGCCTCGTGCTGACCTACTACCGCCGCCACCCGCAGCGTGCGCGCACGCGGTTGCTCGACCTGCTGGGCGAGGTGCTCGGCCCGGCGCCCGCGCCGCTGTTGCCGCCGTTGTTGCCGTCGGTTGCGCCAGCAACTCTAGCCGCAACGCATGCTCCCGGAACGATGGTGGCCGTGGCTCCGGGTGTGATGCGGCCGGTGAAGCCGCCCGCTGCAGCCCTGGCGCCGCAGGCCGAAGACGCTCAGGCGCTGTGGCTGCAGTCGCAGACCGGCGTGGCGCCGCTGAAGCGCAAGAAATGAAGCCACGCAGCGCGCCAAGTCGCCCCCCACGTTTGCAGGGGCGCGGTGATCAATAACACTTGCCCACTGATAACGTCGTGTTTATCATCTGCGCAAGCCTGCAGCAAAGGGCCCCACGAAGCAATGCTGCAGCCGATCCACCCCACCGAGACACCATGAAGCTCCAGCTGTCTGTGACTGCCCTGCCCGTCTGCCCCTCCGTGGTGGCCGCGCAGCATGTACGGGCTGCGGCTGAATGTGAAAACGGTCTTGATGGCGCCCTTCCCGGGGTGCCGGTGACCTGAGCGCTGCGCATCGCGTGGCACATCAGCCACCACGGCCCGGGTTGCAGCAGCACCCGGGCCGTTTTCATTGGCGGCCCCGGATCTCAGGTTTGCCTTGTTTCCGAGTTCTTTGTTCCCCGGCAATGCCGGCCCACCCCGCCTGACGAAGGCCACCCAGGAGAGTCACGATGAAGATGCAACTCAAGACCATCAAGCCGCGCAACCCCTTCGTGGCTGCCGCCCTGCGAAGCGGGGCCGGCTCCCACCAGCCCAGCACCGGCGCGCGCCGCCAGAGCCAACAGCGTGCGCTGCGTGAAGAACTGCAGCGCCTGCGACACAGCCCCTGAACAGACCTCGAAGCCGCCGCCCCACTGACGCGAGGCGGCTTCACACGGAGACCCACCATGTTGATCCATGAACTGTCCCTCGATGCGGCCACACCCGGAGAGCGCCGCGCCCGAGACCTTGCAGCCGCGCTGCTGCGTGTGCTGAGCCGCTCGCTCGGCCTGCTGGCCGAACGTGTGGCACCGGTTGCCAGCACACCTGTGCTGGAAGCAGTGATCGAGTACCACGCCGACGCCGGCGCACCGGAAGGTGCGCTCTACGTCAACGGCCAGCTCGTCGGGCACGTGCTCGGCGTGCAGCGCCTGTAGCCGTGGCTTTCGGCTGCACCCCTGCGACGGCTTGCCCGTCGCAGGGGTGACAGCCACCCCGCCGCGCGCCGCGCATGCTGCGGCCCTGCCAAGAGGAGCCCGCATGCCCGACCCCCGTTCTGCCGCCAGCGCGCCTAACGGCGCAACTGCTTCAACCGTCACCGGCGCCTCAAGTGCCGCGATCGCCTCGAGTGCCGCCATTGGCCACCGCCTCTTCATCCAGCGCCAGCAGCTGGCCCAGGCGCGGCTCGGCCCAGACCCAGACGCCCCCGCTGCGCGCAGTCTTCGCCCGGGCGAAGTGCGGCTCGCAATCGACCACTTCGCGCTGACTGCCAACAACATCACCTACGCCGCCTTCGGCGAGGCCATGAAGTACTGGCAATTCTTCCCCGCGCCTGATGCTGGCGAAGGCTGTCTGCCGGTGTGGGGCTTCGCGACCGTGGCCGAGTCTTTGAACGAAGGAATGGCCACAGGCCGCAGGGTCTGGGGCTACTTTCCCGCAGGCACCCACCTCGTGGTGACACCCGGCCGGCTGAATGCCGCCGGCTTCAGCGACACGGCAAGCCACCGCGCGGAGTTGGCTGCGGTCTACAACCACTACAGCTGCTGCGACGCCGACCCCGGCTGGCAGCCCGCGCTCGAAGGCCTGCAGGCCGTGCTGCGGCCGCTGTTCATCACGTCTTTCCTCATCGACGATTTCCTGGCCGAGGCCGGCGGCTTCGGCGCCACGCAAGTGCTGCTGAGCAGCGCATCCAGCAAGACCGCCTTTGCCACCGCCTTCTGCCTCGCACAGCGCCGCGGCCAGCCTGGCGCGCTGCGCGTGGTGGGCCTCACTTCGGCAGGCAATGCCGACTTCGTGCGCTCGCTGGGCTGCTACGACGAGGTGCGTCTCTACGACGAACTGCCGCTGCCGAATGCCAAGGTGCAGAGCGTCTATGTCGACTTCGCCGGCAACGCCGGCCTGCGCCGCGCGGTGCACGAACACTTTGCCGGCACCTTGGCCTACAGCTGCTCAGTGGGCGGCACGCACTGGGAAGCGCTGGCGGCGCCCGGCAGCAGCGCCGGCCTGCCTGGCCCGCGGCCCACGCTGTTCTTCGCCCCGGCGCAGATGAAAAAGCGCAGCGCGCCGCCGCCCGAGGGCTGGGGCCGTGCAGACCTGGAAAGCCGCGTCGCTGCAGCGTGGACTGACTTTGTCGCTGCGGCCACCAGCAGCACGCCCTGGGTGCAGATCAGCGAACGCCGCGGCGCCCAGGCCGTGCTGCAGGCCTACGCTGAAGTGTTGGCCGGCCGCAGCAACGCGCGCCAGGGGCTGATGTTGTCGCTGGCCTGAACGGGGTGCACGGCTCAAGCAACAGCCCGGCAGACCGATAATCTAAAGAGCGATGGCTTCTTTTCGAGAGCCCGCTCGCACGACATGCTTGCTGAACTGCCGCTGATCACTCGAGCCCCGCGCGACCTCGCAGGCTGGACCGCGCTTTTCGAGCACAGCTGCCTGCCGGTGCTGGGGGAAACGCTGGAATCACTGCGCGAGCTGGCCGTCAATGAAGACGCGGTGGACGCGCGCCTGCTTGCTGATGCGGTGGTGAACGACCCGCTGATGACCATCAAGCTGCTGGCGCATGTGGCCCAGCTGCGTCGCGGCCGCGAAGGCAGCGACACCGAAACCGTGACCGAAGCGCTGGTGATGCTGGGCGTGCCGCCCTTCTTTCGCGCGTTTCAGGAAGAGGCCGAGGTCGAAGTGCTGCTGGCCAGCCAGCCGCAGGCGCTGGACGGCTTTCACCGCGTGCTGCGCCGCAGCCGCCGCGCGGCGCGGTTCGCAATGGGTTTTGCCGTGCACCGCATGGACCACGACGCCGCCGTCATTCACGAAGCCGCGCTGTTGCACGCCTTTGCCGAACTGCTGCTGTGGCAACGCGCACCCGCGCTGGCCCTGGCCATCGAGCAGCGCCAGCAGGCCGACCCCGCGCGGCGCAGCGCGGCGGTGCAGCGTGAGCTGTTGAACATCGAGCTGTATGCGCTGGAACACGCACTGATGCTGAAGTGGCGCCTGCCGGCGCTGCTGGTGCAGATCACCGACGAGCATGCCCAGCACCTGACGCCGCAGATGCGCAACGTGCAGCTGGCCATCCGCGTGGCGCGGCACACCGCCACGGGCTGGGACAACGCAGCGCTGCCCGACGACGTGCATGACGTGGCCGCGCTGCTGAACCTTTCAGAAGATTCAGCGCTGCGGCTGTTGCACGAGATCGACGCCGACTAGGCGCGGCTCAGGGCCGGCGCGCCTTGATCAGCACCTCGACACGCCGGTTCGGCAGCAGGCACTCCTGCAGTTCTGCCTTGGCGGTGAAACGCTGCTCGCAGCCCTGCACCTGCTGGCTGTCGCCACTGGCGACGGTGGACATCAGCTGCGGCGCAATGCCCAGCTTGGCCAGTTCGGCCTTCACGGTGGCCACGCGTTTTTCAGACAAGCGCTGGTTGTAGTCGCTCTGGCCGGTGCTGTTCAGGCGGTCGGCGTGGCCGCTGAGCTCGATGCCCAGGACCACCAGCTTCTCGCGCTGCACGCGGCGCACCAGTTCTTCCAGCTGCACGACGGAGAACGGGCGCATGTTCCTGGCGTCTTGACGGTCGAAGTTGAAGAGCACGGCGGCACTGAGCTGCAGCTCCTGTGCGGCAGGCGGCGGCGGCAGAGGCAGCAGCGGAACAGGCGCGGGCAGCACAACCGGGGCCTGGGCCGGCGGCGGCGGCGGTGGTGGCGGCGCGGGCAGGTTGCAGCTCGCCGCCAGCGCCTGGGCCTCGCCGAGCAGGTCTTCGGCGATCTGCACATAGGGCTTGGCGTGGCGCCACTGCTGCTGGTTGAACTCGTTGCCGGCGTGCACCAGTTCCACCTCGGCACAGGCCACCTTCTGCTGCGCGCAGCGGAAGCCGCCATCGCCGCGCAAGGCAGCAGCGCGCTCCCACAGGTCGGGGCGCAGGCGCGCGGCACCGTTGACCAGCGGCGTGTCGGTTGGCAGCGGGCTGACAGCACCCTCCATGCCGACGATGAGCTTCTCGCTTTCCGTCATCGCCGCCTGCGGGAAGGCGCTGCGGTCGTTGCGCGTGTACTCGTGAAAGCTCACGTCCAGCCAGCACTGGGCCTTGGACAGGTGGTAGTCACGCACCGGTCGGCCGCGGTCGTTCAGGCCCTTGATGCGGCCCTGCAGCGTCTCGTAGGCGCGCTGGTCGGCCTGGATGGCTTCG
>JBBSCV010000215.1:0-7256 GCA_038249925.1 Burkholderiales bacterium | reverse complement strand
TGAAGGACAAGGACAAGTTCAATGCTTCTGCGCCCAGCGGCGATGGTCAGTTCATCGACTACGTCACCAACCCGACGTTGCCCGCGCTGCTGGAAATCGCGCTGCCCCTGCCCGGCAGCGCACCGACCAACTTTCCGCGCAACGACCTGGTGACCACGTTCCTGACCGGCATCGCTGGCGTCAACAAGCCCGCGAACGGTGTCGCGTCAGAAATGCTGCGCCTGAACACCAGCATCGCGCCAGTGCCGTTCGCGCAGCAGAACCGCCTGGGCATCGTCGGCAACATCCTGGCGGGTGGCAACGACAACGCCGGCTACCCGAACGGCCGCCGCCCGAAGGACGACGTCGTCGACATCTCGCTGGTGGCCGTGATGGGCGGCCTGTGCATGGCCAACGGCAACAACAACGCCCTGGGATTGGGGGCTGACTGCAACCCGTCGAAGGTGCCCCTGGGCGCCACCAGTTTCAGGTTGCACGATGCGGTCGACCAGGCCGTGGTGCCGCTGCTGTCGGGCTTCCCGTACCTGAACACGCCGCTGCCGGGCAGCCGTTGAAAGGGGCCACGATGAACAAGCGCAACGCCTACCTTCTGGCCGCAGTGACGGCCTGCCTTCTGGCCGCCTGTGGCGGCGGCGGCAACGACAGCTACCCGAACCCGCCTACAGCGCCTACAGCGCCCAGCGGCACGGTTCCGCCCAGCGCCTGGGCCAGCGTGGTGGCCTATGTCAGCTACATCGGTTCGCTGATGATCACGGAAAGCGGCGCCCCACTGAATGTGGACAACGTCGTTGCGCCGACCAGCGAAACGGCAACACCGATGCCCGTGAACTGAAGCGCCAGCGCTTCAGGTGCGCAGGGCCCGCCGGCTGCAAGCCAGACCGGCCGGGCCCGGCGTCAGCGCCGCGGCAGAACTTCGAAAGCCAAAGTCACGAAGCGGCTGTCCCAGCCGTCGGGCTTGCTGGCGGCGGGGCGCAGGTCCACGCTGCGCAGCAGCCAGCGCGCGGCCAGGGGCACCGTGATCTGCAACCGGCCCTCGGCGTCGGTCTGGCGCCAGAAGCCGATGGGGCTCAAGTCACTGCGCAGTTCCACCGGCACACCGGCCAGGGGCTGGCCGTCGCGCAGCAGCTGGGCGCGCAGGGTGTCGCCGGCGCGCAGCGGGCGCGGGCTGTCGATGCGCAGGTCCAGCCCCAGGCCGTCGATAGGGGCGCTGGCTTCGACTGGAGCCGGGCTGCCGTCGGCGGCTTCGACCTCCACTCGGGCGTGCTTGGTGTATGTCTCTTGCCAGCGCACGCCATGTGCGCGCAAGGCAGCCCAGCGTTCGCGCACGGCGGGCAGGGCGTTCACTTCTTTCAGGTACACCTCGACCGTGGCGTCGTCGATCTCGATGTCGATGGGTTTGAGCTGGGCCCAGCAGGTTTGCGCGGCGGTTGCCGGCGCCGGCCGAGCGGCGCGCACGACCAAGGCCGTCGAGCGGTCGGCCACCCAGCGCATCGGCGTGGCGCGCAGGCCTGCGCTGCGGCAGCCGGTCTGCGCCAGTTGCTGCCAGGGGATGGTGATTTCCTGCAGCGGAAACTGGTTGCCGGTCCCGAACGCGAACACGGCTTCACCGCGGTCGGTGGCGGGCAGGGGCGCGAACCAGCTGTCGTGCGCCCGTGCCGGCCCGGCCAGGCAGGCCACAGCTGCCAGCGCCAGGCCGGCGCGTCGCCAGCTGGGGGCAGCGCCGCGCATCAGAAGCTGGCCTGCAGCGTCAGGCGCAGGTTGCGTGGTTCGGCCGGGTGCACGTGGCGGTCGGCCACGGGCGCGGCTTCGCCGGGCAGTTGTGATTCGTAGAAGTACTGGATGTCGTTGACGCGGCGGTCGAACAGGTTGAACACATCCAGCGTCAGCGCCACCTTCTGGCCCAGGGCTTTGGTCAGGCGCAGGTTGAAGGTCGATGCCGGTATCGAGCGCACGCTGTTGTCTTCGGTCAGTGCACCACTGCCCAGATAGCGCCATTGCAGGCTGGCGGTCCAGCCATCGATGTTTTTCAGCGTGCCGGCCACGCTGGCCACACGGTCCACGGCATTCGGAACGCGGCTGCCGTCGTTCAGCCGCGCGTGGCTCAGGGCGATGTCCGCGTCGAGCAGGAGCCAGGGCACGGGCTGCCAGCGGTTGCTGAATTCGACGCCCCGGCGCCGGCTGCCCAGGCTGGCCTCGGTGACGCCGGCGTCGCCGATGTAGACCAGTTCTGAAGCCGAACGCAGGCCCCAGAACGAGACCGAGCTCTGCAGTTTGGGAATGGCCTCTGTGCGCAGCCCCACTTCGGCCCCGGTCAGCGGCACCAGGGCGGGCACCGGGTCCACCGGGTCGCCGGTCTTGGGGTCGATGCGCGCCGTGGTGCCGCGCGCGTCGTTGCTGTGAAAACCGCGGCCGGTGTTGAAGAAGACCTCGGTCTTGGGTGTCACGGCATAGACCACGGTCAGCTTGGGGGAGACCTGGTTGTCTGTCGCGCGGCCGCCGTTTTCGGGCAGCGACAGCGCGTTCACGCGCGCCTGGAACCGGTCGGCGCGCAGGCCCAGAACCGCGCGCAACTCAGGCGTGAATTCGACCGATGTCTGCGCGAAGAGGCCCAGCTGTGTCTGGCGCACCGCGTCTTCGCGCACGGTGGCGGTGATCTGGCGCGCCACGCTGTCGTACAGCCCCACGCGGATGCGGTCGTGGCGCAATTGAACGCCAGCGACCGTGCGCGCCGGGAAGGCGCCCAGGTCGTGGTTGACGGTGTGTTCGGCATCGAAACCGTAGACCGTGCGCTTGTCGGTCTGCTTGAACTGGTCGCCGTCGGCCGGGCGTTCGAGCGCGTAGCTGAAGTTGGAATTCAGGTCCAGGTCGTAGCGGATGGCGTACGCCGAAAGCGTGGTGCGCCCTGCCGGGCCGTCGTTGTGCCAGTCGGTCGACAGGCTGCTGCGGTGGCTTTCGCCGCCGGTCGTCCGGTCCAGGCTGTCGAAGCGGCCGAAGGCGCGGCCGTTGTACTGGCCGGCATCGATCAGACGTTGCGGAACCTGGTCGGTGGCCGTCCAGCGCGACTGGTAGCCCATGGCCGTGACATGCCAACCCTGGGCACGCGTGCCGCCAGAAAGCATGAACACGCCGTTGAGCTTGCGCACGCCTTCAGGCACGGTCCAGGGGCCGTCGGTGGCAAAGGCCTCGACAGCGGCCAGCGATGTGATGCCGGCAGCCGATGTCACGGCGCCGCCGGCCACGCCCCGGCGGTAGCCGTTGGCGCCCACGGTCAACTGGGCGAACGGGGCGGGCAGGGTGTTCAGGTAGCTGATGTCGGCCGAGCCCGCGGCGGCGAAGTCGCCCACCACGGCGAAGTACGGGCCTTTGCGGTATTCGATGCGGTCCACCAGTTCGGGCAGCAGAAAGTTCATGTCGCTGTAGCCCTGGCCATGCCCATGCGTGGGCATGTTCACCGGCATGCCGTTGATGCGCGTGGCGAAGTCGGTGCCGTGGTCGAGGTTGAAGCCGCGCAGGAAATACTGGTTCGCCTTGCCGTCGCCACTGTGCTGCGTGACGATGACCCCGGGCACGAATTCCAGTACCTCGCCCGGGCGCTGGGCCGGGCGGCTTTGCAGCAGTTCACGCCGGATGGTGCCGGCCGACGCCGCGTCTTGCGTGCCGACGGCGTTGTCGTAATGGCCCTGCACGATGATTGTCTGCGGTGCGCCAGTGACGGGCCCGCCGTGGTTGGCCAGGGCGGCGGTGCTGGTGCAGGCGGCCAGTGCGGCGGTGGCCAGAGTGTGAAGGCGCATGTTTGACGGGCTTGTTCGAGGGACAGGAACTGGGGTGTACGCTTTCCGGGCGAAATTGGATGCGCGGCAACTGCGCTCCACGGCCGGGTCTCTCGCGCCGCGTTTCGCCCGGTTGTCTGGTCCCGAACAGCCTGTCGCCCGCGTCGCCCAACCCCGGCACGCTACTCGCGCAACGCCATGTCGGGTACGGCGTGTTGCCAGCGCACCACGACAGGGTCGGCACGGCGCTGCTGTGGACGCTGGAGAAATCGCAGGGCAATCAGTTCACGCCCGCGCTGCGAGATGCCTGGGCGCCCGCAAAGGTCGCCAAAGTCAAACCCAGCGCGGGCGCGGCGACGGCCAAGCCAGGGCCGCAGGGGATCGCTGCCGGTAGCAGCAGCCGCCACGCCGACTTCGATTTCTTGGTGTTCAATGTGTTTTCCCCTTCGACTCGGGCGGTGCAGTGTGAAGCCCTTGCTGACATGGCAACGCCTGTACGGCGCCGGGTGAAGGCAGAAGAGCGACGCGGCCTGAAAATTCACCTGTGTCAGCCGCGCCCAATTCGATTCGAAGATGATGGTGGTCAGAGGTCCGAGGTCGAAGTCGTCGGTGAACACCTGCGCGCCGTTGAGCAAGCCGGTGATGGTGAGCGCCCCCGGCGTGCCGCCCAGCTGGAAGAAGTTGAAGAACGCCAGGTCCAGGCTGTTCAGCGAGAACGGCAGCTTGCCGGCATCTCACTTCTATGTAGGGAGTTCCGAAGAATGCGGATCAGGCTCACCGATCATCCTTGCGTATTTCAGCCTGCCTGGAGTGCAAAGCGAATGGGAAACTCGACCCAGCTCTCGAGTGCTGCGTCGCCGCGCATTGCCGGCTGAAAGCGGCAACTGCGCACTTGGCGCAACGCGGCTTCGTCGAAAAGTCGGAAACCGCTGCCTGACAGTAACTGCACGTCTGCGGCTTGGCCTTGCTTGTCAACGCGCACGCGCAGCATCACGGCGCCCTCGATCCCGCGTTCGCGTAAAGCCGGCGGGTATGAGGCACGGGGGCAGTATCGATGGTCGGCGTGTGCGGCGCGTAGCACCGGGGTGAAGTCTGGTGGCTTGGTGCCCGGGTTCGGGGTCGGCGGCGCGCGCATGGGCAATGGCGCTGACGGTGTCGCCGGGGTTTGTGCAGGCGCGGCCTCTGTAACCACGGCCACTGTCGCTGTCCCCGCCTTCGGTTCGGCTGCTTGTACAGCTGGCGTTGCCAGTTGCACAGTCGGCACGGTCAACGGTTGCCAGACCGGCGCTGCAGCCGATGGCACGTTCGGCAACATATGGGGGGGCGATGGCAGAGGGCCGGCCACGCCGGGCAACAGGTACACCTGCAACGCTGGTTGGTGATGAGGGGTCGACGGCGCCAGATCCTGAACCATCTGCCACGCGGCCACGGCAAGCATGCCGTGGATGAGCACGATCAGGCTACCGATGCCGGGGCGCCAGGGCCGGGTGGTCAACATGCTTGCACTTCTTCAGGCGGGCAGAGTCAGGGCTGCTGCCCCAGCCACTGCCTGTTCTAAGGCCTGTGCGTGGTTCGGCTTGCCGCGCTGCGCCAGCACCGCGATGCGACCTGGAGCCAACTCCACGCAGCGCAGCTCGATACCGAACAGCGCTTCCAGCGCGGGCAGCGCCGCGCGCCCGGCTGGCAGGTCGGCGACGACCTGACCGTCCTGCATCAGCCACAGCCGGTCGAAGCCAGACAGGGCCTGGTTGATGTCGTGCAGCACGGCCACCAGCGCCAGGCTGCGTTGGTGCGTGAAGTCGGCCAGCGCGTCCAGCAGCGCCAGCTGCAAGCCCGGGTCCAGCGCGGCCAGGGGCTCGTCGACCAGCAACAGTCCGCCACGCGCTTGCCACAGCTGGGCCATCACGCGGGCAAATTGCGTGCGGGCCTGCTCGCCGCCCGAGAGCGTGTCGAAGCGCCGGCCCTTCAAATGGCTGGCGCAGGCGGCCTGCAGGGCTTCAGCAACGATGCCTGGCTGAGCGGGGTCGGGCTCGAACGACAGCCGGCCCAGGGCTACCACCAGTTCCACCGGCATGCCGAAGGCCACGCCATGCTGCTGCGGCAGCACCGCACGCTGGCGCGCCAGGGTTCGCGGGGCCACGGCGGCCAGCGGCTCGCCGTGCCACAGCACCTGGCCCCCATGAGCCAGGCTTTCGCCGGCCAGCAGGCGCAGCAGCGTGCTCTTGCCGGCGCCGCTGGGGCCGAGGATGGCGACGCGCTCGCCCGCGTTCAGTGTCAGGCTGAAGGGGCCGAATTCGCGGCCCGGTACGCGCGTCGTGGCTTTGTCCAGAGCCAGCAGGGGCGACAGCGGTGGCAACGGCAAGCTTGGGTTCATGCGTGGCCCCCGTTTCGGCGCGCCATGCCGCGCAGCAACGCCAGGAACATCGGTGCGCCGATGAGTGCGGTGAAGATGCCCACCGGCACTTCGGCCGGTATCGCCACGGTGCGCGCCGCAGTGTCGGCCAGCAGCAGCAGCACGGCGCCGGCGGCAGCGGCCAGCGGCAGCACGCGGCGCTGGTCGGCGCCGCTCGCACCCCGCACCAGGTGCGGAGCCATCAGTCCGATGAAGCCGATCAGCCCGCACCAGGCCACTGCCAGCCCGCACAGCAACGCCACCGTGACGATGAGCCGCCAGCGCAGCGCCTTCACGTCCACGCCCACATGCGCCGCCGCCGCCTCGCCCAGCGCCAGCGCGTTCAGCGCCTGCGCCAGTTGCCGCCCTTGCCACAGCGCGGCTGCAACCGCAGCTGCCAGCACACCGACCACCGTCCAACTGGCGCCGGCCACCGAGCCCAGAGTCCAGAAGCTCAGGCTGCGCAACTGGTCGTCGGTGGCCAGGTAGGTGCACAGGCCGACGACGGCCATCGCCAGCGCATTCAAGGCCAGCCCGGTGAGCAGCAGGCCGCTGACCGAACCCGGGGTGAGCCAGCGTGCCAGACGGTCCAGCCCCAGGCATACGGTCAACGCGCCAGCGAAAGCCGCCGCCGGCAGCACCCACATGCGCCAGGCCGGTGGCAAGCTCGCCGCAGTTGCGGCGAAGACGGTGAGGACCAGCGCCGCAGCGCAGACGGCACCGCTGGTCACTCCCAGCAGGCCGGGGTCGGCGAGCGGGTTGCGAAACAGTCCCTGCGCCAGCGCACCGGCCAGTCCCAAGGCCGCGCCCACGGCGGCGGCCAGCAAGGCCCGCGGCAGCCGCAGTTCCCACAGCACATACGCGCCGCCGCTGGGTGGACCGTCATCGGCCCAGGCCCACCAGTCGCTGGCGGCCACCGGCACCGCACCTACCTGAACCGCGAGCAGCAGGGCCGCAAGCCCGGCGACCAAAAGCACCGCGCCAGGCGCGCGTTGCCACCATGACCCGAGGCCGCGTCGCCGCGGGGGGTTTGGCTGCTGTAGGGGCTGCGGTTGGTGCAGCTGTTGCGGCCGGATTGGCTGGTGCGGCTGGTG